>JACRBX010000081.1 GCA_016219225.1 Deltaproteobacteria bacterium | reverse complement strand
CGCGAGGCGATCTTCGGGATTTCGCCCTGGTTGGTACAGGCCAGTTCGGCCAGGGCCTCGACCCCCTTCAGGTTTAAACGAAAGGCCTGTTGATCGAGAAAACTGCCGGTCCCTGCCGCGCAGGAGGTGTTGGTCCTGGATCTGCGGTACCGGCCCTGGGAGTCAAACAGAAGGAGGCCGAACTTTTCGCCGCCCACCAGGAGGATGCTTCCGATTTTTTCCTGGACCAGGGAAGCGCCATTGATGACGGCCAACTGGGTATCGTAACGGACAGCCGGGCCGCTCGACTTTGTCGAGCTTTCGAAGAGGCTTCTTGCAGAAGCCGGGCCGCTCGACTTTGTCGAGCTTTCGAAGAGGCTTCTTACAGAAGCTGGGCCGATGGTTTCGGGTGTAGAGGAAGTACAGGCCAGACGGTCGACGAATTCCAGCGGATACCCGGAAAGGAGGGAAACCAGAGTTTCCGGAATCTTCCCCTGGTGGAAGGCGTAGAAGGTTTTGAGAATGGTCCGGTCGGGAGCCAGGCTGGCGATTGCCAGGGAGACGGAGCCGATGTCTATACCGAGCACCTGACCAGATGGGGCCATTCTTGGTCTCCAGAAGATCAAACCATTCTTTGCCGGTTTATCGGAAGCGGATCAACCGGTCCGAAAGGCTTGATGGTGGTGGGTTGCACTTCGTTCCACCCACCCTACGGGATCTGATTTATATTATTTTCAACAAAGAGGGGTAATTTTTGGCATTTTAAGAAACGCTTACCAGTTCGGTCGCCACAAGTTTGGGTGGAATCCATCGTCCTACGGGGTCTTTCTTGTATCTGGATTCATCCAGGATGTCCTCAAGGGTCCCCATTTTTTCCGCTTCTTCCACAAACAGCCTTACCGCCGTCTTAAGCATTTCCTTAGCGTGTTGCACATCACGGCCACAGCTTGAAATATCAAGCTCCGGACAATAGGCGACATAGGTATTTTCTTCTTTAAAGACAATGATGTCATATTCGATAGGTATCATTTCTCTATCCGCTTCTTATTATTTTATCACCAACTTATTCCCATTATAACAAAAAAAGGTTAAAAAACAAAAAAATATAGAAATAAAAAAAGGGTTGACCCCAAACCAGGCCCACCCTTTTAGTCCTTTGACTTTCTTTTTATAGCCGATTAATCCCTAACGGCTATTTTCCCTTTTTCTTTTCCTGCTTGGCCTTTTTCTTTTCCTTGGCGGTTTTGGCCGGTTTCTTTTTGTCTTCCTTCTTGGTGTCTTTGGATTTTGCCATGGTCATCCTCCTGCATAGATTTAGAAAATCGGGTTTCGTTTCCTTAAACGCCAAGATAGCATAGTGTGCGTAAGGGGTCAATCAGAGATCAACAAAAAAAATGCTTACCCCTTCTTTTTCTGCTTCCTGAGTCTACTTTACGGCCCCCATGGTGAAGCCGGAGATAAACCGGTCCAGGAAAAAAGTATAAATGACCGCCACAGGGATACTGGCCAGGAGGGCCCCGGCCATCAGCGGACCCCATTGAAAAACATCCCCCCGGACCAGTTCGGTCGGCACGCCGATGGAGATCGTCTTTTTGACCGAGACGGAAATAAAGGTCAGGGCATAAATGAATTCGTGCATGGACAGGGTAAAGGCGAAGACCACCACCGTCAGGATCCCCGAGATGCCCAGGGGCAGCACCACCCGGGTCATAGCCCCGAACCGGGAGAGCCCGTCGATCATGGCCTGCTCCTCGATATCCCGGGGTATGGATTTGAAAAACCCCATCAAAAGCCAGGTGCAAAAGGGGATGGTGAAGGTCGGATAGATGAGAATCAGGGACCAAAGCGATTCCTGAAGACCCAGGGCCGAGGCAAATCGGGACAGCGGAATGAACAGGATCGTCGGCGGAACCAGGTAGGTCAGGAAGATCCCGATCCCCAGGGTCTCTCCCCAGCCCCTGGCCCAGCGGGCCAGGCTGTAGGCCGCCGGGACCGCGGCTATCAGGGTAATCAAAACAACGGCCATACCGATCCAGAAGGTATTTAAAAGATATTGGAGATAGTGGGTGTCAAATAAAAGGAGGCGCAGATGGTCCAGGGTGGGCGGTTCGTTAAAGATAAAGGGATTGTTTTCCGGCCGGAAGAGATCGTGATCCCTTTTGAAGGTGGCGATCATCATCCAGTAGAAAGGGAAGGCCCCGAAAAAGGCAAAGCCCCCTACCAAAGAGTAAAAGCCCCCGCGGCCCAACAGTTTTCGCACATTTCTCATCAGACCACCTCGCTTTTCCGGGCCATCCGCAGCATCAGGGAAGCCACACCGGCCAGGACCGGAAAGAGAAAGAGGGAAATAGCCGCACCCTGGGCCAGGTCCCCGCCCTCAATTCCTTTAAAGAAAGTCCAGGTTGAAAGCACCTGGGTACTATGGATCGGCCCGCCCCGGGTCAGCACATAAACGACCGTCACATCGGTGAAGGTAAAAACCAGACCGAACAGGAAGGCGATGCTGATGATGGGCAGGGTCAAGGGGATGGTAATCTCAAAAGTCCGGCGTAAGGGAGACGCCCCATCCACTTCGGCGGCTTCCAGGAGGTCCCTGGGGATGGAGCTCAAGCCCGCCATTTGAATCACCGTGGCCAGGGGCAGCAATCGCCAGACATGGACCAGCACCACCGAAAACATGGCCAGGGCCGGTTGGCCGAGCCAGTAGAGGTTTTGCATCGGTCCCAACAGGGCATTCGGTGTACCGAGCAGCCCCAGGCGACGGAGGACCCAGTCGAAGGGACTGAAGATCGAATCGAGCATCCACAACCAGCCGATGGTCCCCAGGGCGATCGGTGCCGTCCAGGGGAGCATGATCAGGAAGCGGGCCAGCCATTTGCCATGGAACTCTTTCATCAAAGCAGTGGCGACAACCCTGGACAGGATGATGACCAAAGTCTGGGAAACCAGGGCAAAGAAAAAGGTATTTTTCAAGGAAAGACGAAAGACCGGGTCGGCCAGGGCCGCCCCGAAGTTTCGTAGACCCACAAAGCGAAAATTAGGCTCTCCGGTCGTGGCATCGCTGAGGCTGTACATCAGGGCTAATATAAAGGGGACCCCGATCATGGCCACGACATAAAGGATGGCCGGGGCGATCATGAGTTTGGCCAGCAGCCCGGACTGATCCCGGATTCCGGCCTGGGGAACGGAGCTCATGCCGGCCCCCGATCGGTCCGCAATCCGCTCTGCCGTTCGAAGAACCGTATATCCGAGCCCGATACGGCGAAGGGGTAGGTCCGCCCGGCCTCGATAGGCAGGGTCACGTTTCCAGGAAGGCGGGCAACCACATGGCGGGCGTGGCTCTTTTCTCCAACGTTGCCGTAAATCAGTCTTTCCGCGCCTAAGTACTCCATCCAGGTCACTTCAAAGGGATAGGGGACCACCTGTCCGCACTCTCTAAGGTAATCGGCCGGCAAGAAGGTCTCCGGCCGGAATCCGGTCAGGATTTCCCCCTCACCCAGAATATTCATGGGGGGCGAGCCTACAAAGGTTGCCACAAAGGTATCTGCCGGCCATTGGTAAATATCACGGGGCGTGCCTATCTGCCGGATCCTTCCCTGGCTCATCACCACGATCCGGTCTCCCAGTCCCATGGCCTCCACTTGGTCGTGGGTGACATAAATGGTGGTCACGCCCACACGCTTTTGAAACTGCCGCAGTTCCTCCCGGGCCGAGGCCCGCAGGATGGCATCCAGGTTGGACAGGGGTTCGTCGAGGAGGAAGACGCTCGGCTCCCGCACCATGGCCCGGGCCAGGGCGACCCGCTGCCGTTCACCGCCGGAAAGCTCCCGGGGCTTACGGTCCAGCAGGCGCCCGATCCCGAACATGTCTGCGGCCCAGCGGACCTTCTCTTTGATGGCGGCCTTGTCCACCCCCCGGGTACGGAGGGGAAAAGCGATGTTCCTCCTGACCGACATATGGGGATAGAGCGCGTAACTCTGAAAGACCATGGCGATATTCCGCATCCTCGGCGGCAGGTGGGTGACCACCTGCTCGTCGATGAGGATGTCCCCGGCGGTAGGTTCTTCAATGCCGGCGATCATGCGTAACAGGGTGGTCTTTCCGCAGCCCGAGGGTCCGAGCAGGACCAGGAATTCACCCTCGGCGGTCTCAAGATCCACCTGGTCGACCGCCTTGACATCCCCGAAAGATTTAGAAACTTTTTTGATTGCAACCCGCGCCATGATGCTTTCCGCCCTCCTTCACTAACCGGTTTTTTCGCCGAACTCCGAACGCTGAACGCTGAACGTTTTTTTTGCTTATCCCTTTCCGCCTACCAGCCCCTTCTTCCGCCACTTGGTGAAAATCGCCTTAACCAGGAGTTCGGCCTGGGCCACGGCCTCTTCGGCCTTCATCCCCCGGGCCGCATTGGCCATCATGTTCGGCAGGATAAAAGTGGCAAAGACCTCCCCCTCTGCCGGGTTGGCCGGTCCGGGGTGCCCAACGTTGGTGCTCCATTTCTCGGCATCCTTGAGCACCGCCAGCTTCCCCTTTTCTTCCCCGGCAATGATGAAGGGGTCGTCGTCGAACCAGGTATTGTGGAGATCCCTGAACTTTTTGGCACCCTTGACGGCAGGGTAGCCACGGTCCCCGGCCGGAATGGGGGCATCGAAAAAGGCCGGGGAATTATAAAGCTCGCTGCTGTACATGGCCTGGTCGTAATTCTGTACCAGGTCCAGGAGGAATTTTTTACCGGTGTCGGCGTTCTTGGAATATTTAGGGATGATATAGTTATAGATCACATGCTCACAGCTCCAATGGGCCCCTCTCGGTCCCTTCAGGGCCGGAGTGAAATAAATGTCCTTGGCAATCTCCGGGACTTCTTTTTGGGCCGAGCGATAGGCCGAGATGGAATTAAGGATAAAGGCCGCCCGTCCGGCAATTAAGGCCTGGTTGTTGGAGACAGCCGTCCAGGCAAATACCTCCGGCACCATGGCTTCCTTAAACAGCCGGGCCATGTAGTTGACTGCTTCAACGGTCTTGGGGTTATTGAGAACCACGTTTTCTTTGGCATCCTGTATGCTGGTGTCATAGGACCAGAGCAAGGCCCGGGCGGCCATGTTCGAATCCAGTTCCTGAGAAAGGCCGATGCCGAGCTGTATCCCCTGCTCCTTTTTGATCTTACCGCCATAGGTGATCAAATCTTCCCAGGTTTCCGGCCCGTTCGGTTTGCCGGCCTTGGCCCAGAGACTCTTTCGATAACATCCCGGATCGATGGTCCAGCCGGGGCAAAAGCTATAAACCTTCTTGGTATTCGGGTTGTAAGAGCTCCTTTTGCAAAGGGGATGCATCTTGCCGAAGCGCTTTTCGGCCTCTTTGACCAGGTCGGACATGTCCAGGACACTCGGCTCGAATTGCGAAGGCGGCGAGATCCATTCGATCAGGTCGTGTCCCTGGCCGGCGGAAACCTCGGCGGCGGTACGGGAGGGGAGTTCGGCCAGTCCGATGTGGTCTACGGTGACCGTAACACCATTGGCCTTCCCCCAATTTTTGGCAAAATTATCATACCACTCTTTGTCGAACCGCGGAACAAAATGGGACCAGACCAGGATCTTCAATTCTTTCCCGGCGGCCCGGCTTTGGCCGGGAAGAAAGATGGAAGGCCCGAGTCCGGCGGCGATCGTCCCGATCCCGGCGGCCTTGACAAACTCCCTGCGGGTTAACCCTTTTTTTTCTTCTTTTTCCATAGCTTCCCCTCCTTTTGTTAAGGTTTTAATTATCTTTGGTTAAATTTCTATAAAATCCGGCCAATAAAAAAATCCATAATTAAGAAGATAAAGAATGAGCATAATCCCCAGGACCCCTACGGCCAGAAGAAACAGGAAAAAAATGATCCCGATAAACCAGACCCAGCGATTGACCCCACCGAGTTCGTTCAAGGAAAAGGACGTCGGGCCGCCAACCGGTTGATACTTGAAGGCCAGGATCTTTTTTCTGGCATGCAAATAGTAGAGATAATTGCCGACAATTCCCCAGCCGATCATGATCAGCGGAAACCCAACCGGAGTAAGGGCGATAATAAAAGCCAACAACGCCCAGAGGTACATTTTTCGATAGAGCATCCAGATAAATCCCAACCAGAAAGCCGGCCAGTTCCAGGTAACGGCAAACCCATCCCTTCCCGTGAATTGAAATTTCCGGAATTTGCTCAAATAGCGATCGGCATTTTTACCGATAAAGCTTCTATAATCTTCTTCGTAAACCTTGTCACAAGAAGGTTCGACTCCAACTGGAGGGATTTTTTCGCCGCAATGGGGGCAAAAATTGTTCCCCCTTTCTATCGCTCTACCGCACTGCGGGCACATGGGCATTTTAGTCGCTCCTTATTCGTCCGGCAAGATTCAAATACGTCGAACAACTTTCATCATTTGACTAAAGAAATTAATACGATTTGATAATGAATGTCAAGTTTTGTTCTAAGAAGATATTCCGGGCAGCCGGAATGGGTCGGGAAAGTCTTGATAGGCGGAAAAATCTTTGATAAGGAATAAGGGTTACAAGAGTCTAACCAAAGATATTTGAAATTTCGGGCTATGCTCAGTCCCACTCCTTCGGAGCGGTTCCCGGTTTGGCCCGGCAAAGTGCATCTCATAAAGATTGCCGGGCCATCTAAGTTTTCCCCTGAAGCCCTTTATTCTTTCCTGGCCTTTTAGCTTTGCCAGCAGCTTGAGGCCCTGTTCTATCGCAGCCTTCTTTGTTTTTGTTCCCGAAGCCCTGAGGGCGGACTCCATCAAGTCATCATCTGTCACCACATTTGTTCTCACGAACCGCCTCCTAGGGGTATTCATGTCTTCCATTATACACATTCATGAACCTTTTAAATGTGAAGATATCGGCCCCGGTAATCATGGCCACCTTTTCGTTAAATCAAGATAATAACTCGTGGTCTCGATGGAATGGTCCTTGAACCTGATCGTTATCTGAATCGTGAACTGTCCCCAACCTGAATTCTCTAAGGCGAATCGGTCATTAGGATTGGTTCTCACATGTAAGGGATTAGGGAATGTGGGGTGCAGCAGGTACTGGACCTCTGCTATCCGGTTGAGGACCTGAACCGGTTCATCAACAAAAACCCGCCAGTTGTAGTAGTTCCGGCCCTGGATCGTGGATAGGGCCCTGGCATAATTATTGAATCGTATTTTGGTTTGCCTTTCAACGGCAAAAGCGGTTCCGGTCAGGCCGAAGGCCGGTACAGAGGCGGCGACTTGTTTTGTGGCAGGATGAGCGGGAATCAAGGGTTGTCGGTGGTAATTGGGATAAAAGGGAAGGACGCTCCACAGTTTACCATCCTTATCCTTCACCGTGATTTTGAAAGGTTTGGAAAGGGCTGTGCATGGGATTTTAGCCGTCCACCAGCCCATATTCTGCCCGGCGGTCAATTCAACTGATCCGGAATGTGTAATATTTTTCCCCGAACCGGTTTGTTCTTCAAATTCGTAGGTACCGCTTACGAGTGTAAAGGTACCGGCTTTCACCTCCACCGGAGGTTCAAGGTTGACAAAAAGGTCGAGCGGCAGCGGCGGGGACCCGGTCTTGGCCCAGAGGATCACCACGCCGACGACAGCGGCGGCAAATCCGCCAACCGCCCAGTTGCGAAATTTCGTGTCCGTTTTAATGACCCCGACGATCGCCAAAATGGCGATAATGCCGATGGCCATAAAAAAGGCGACAATGACCCAAAAGATGATAAGATGCTGAGTGGCGGTCATGATATCCTCCTTGGGTAAGGGGTATAAACTCTGCAGACCGAAAACCTTATTCCGGCACCATACGACCGACGGAGAATAAATCATGACAACCGTAAAGATCCCCCGGGGTCACAAAATCAGCCGCAGTCTGAAAAAGGTTTTCCAGGGCTTCCGGGACCTCCGAAGCCCCTCGAACGGTTTTTGGGGGTTTGACTGCTTTTCTCCCCTGCCCCCGGTTTGATGCCCATAAGGCCTGGCTGAACCGATAAATATCCCCCAGCATCTCAGGACTCCTGAGCGAGGCCTCGAAGGACCGGGATCTGGCAAGAGGTTTTTTGGCCTCTTCCAGATAATTTTTCGCCAGGGTCTCCAACGGCATGGCAGCTATTTTCCTTTCTTCGGCCGACAGTTTTGTTTTGGGGATGGAATGCAGCAGGACATTCGAACCCGAGCGGCTGCGACGGGTCGTTACATCTTCGGTCCAGGCCAGCAGACTGTCACGGTGCACCTTAGGGTTCAAAAAGGCCGCGGAAAAAGATTTCACACCCGGAGGGCCTTCCGAAAACGGTGCCGGAAAGGGGGCGATATCGAGTGCATAGGGGTCGTTGGCCACCGGAAGGGCTTCATCATAACAACGGTAAGCAAACTCCGAACAGATCATAGGCTGTTTGTGGCCTTGATCCATCAGCCAGGCAGCGGCTTGATCGAATATTTTCCGGAGAAGCCAACCCAGAAACGGGTTGACCTGGAGTTTTCGGGTCAGCCCGAGAAAAGCCAGCAGAAAAATCTGTTCAAATCCGTATCGATTGCCGATGGCCAGGTAATCCCGGGCCTTGTTGACCACCGGGTCTATCGTCCCGGGATCGGTTTTCAGCCGCCTGACGATGACATATTCATCATCGGATAGGCTCTCTTCCAGGGTGCGTCGTTTTAATCCGCCGGCCAGCGCTTCCCCGACCATCCCTTCCCCGAGATAAATGGCGGCATGGTTCATCTCCGTGCCGTCGAAAAACTGAATCAGTTTCGCCAACAGGCTGTCCCCATGATAGAGGACAATATCACCCGGCATCACCTCTGTTTTGTTCAGGGTATCCATAAATCCTCCTCGATTTCAGGCAAACACCTTCCAGCGCATCATACTCTTGGCCCCATACAGATTAGGGGTCTGCGGATACTGCTGGGAAGGCAAGGCCTTTCGAACGGCATTGAACCAGTCCCGAAAGGTCACATTGGGTTTAAGGGCCGCGAGGGCCCGGATGGCCACAAAAGAAAAAGCCCCGTTGGGCCTATCCTGGAAATAGGCGTCGTAGCTGTACTCGGTGTCCTGGCAGCCGGCCATGAGCAGCGCCGCATAACGGCCTGGCGGGCTTGAAGAGCGAAAAGCCCGACGGGTTCCGAGTTTGGCGGCATTACGCTGGGAAAGAAAGACCTTGGGGGGCAAAAAACGGACCTTTCGCTGCGGGGCGCCCCTTCCTTTGATGGTCGGGGGGGTTATGATCGGCGCAAATTTGGCCACGGTCCCCGAATGGCAGGAATCGGAGATCATGAAAATCCTGACTCCCGGTGGGTGCCCGCTGAAGAGATCAAACATCTCGTCATCCGTGATCGGCCCTTTGGTACGGATATCATAAGGGCAGAGGCATTCATCGGTGCCGTCCGGTTCGTCCCCATCGTCATCAGGGACAAAAGAACCATGACCGGAATACTGGACGACAACCAGGTCGCCGGTTTTGGCTTGGGCAAGCAGGTTTTTAATCCCCTTTCGAATGGCATCACCGGTCGCCTGTTTGTCGGTCAGCCTGTTGACCGAAAACCCGCGTTTGCCAAGGACCGCGGCCCAATCGTTGGCATCGTTCACGCATCCCGCCAAATCGCTTCCTGTTCCGGGATAGTCATTAATCCCGACACACAAGGCAAATTTTTCCATGCTTTTTCCCCTTTCCCCAATTTTTAACTCCATCAATTTTTATATAATCTCAATTTTTGTGCCATTTACATGAATCTTATTTATATCAAGAAGTTATCGTATTTGGACCAAAAATTTATTTAACCGTTTTGCACAAAAAATTGTGCAATTCACAATTTTCTGTGCAATTTCTGGTGGGCGACTTTGGCTGGTAGTTCGGAAAAGGTGGTTTGGTCCCGGGTCCGGAGAGCCAAAAAAGATCAGGGGGTTGCAGGTTTCAAGATCGGGATGGTTTAATTAAAGGTCCCAGAGAAAGGGGGTCGTAAAACGGATGCGGACCACGGAAAAAACCGTTACCCGTTGACCGTTCCCGTTATCCGATAGAACATGGTCTTAAAACGGACACGGTATACGGTCACGGACTACTGGATCTCTGTTATCCGAGACCGGTTTCGGTAGTTAAAAATCGGTTATTCCATATTCTGATAAAGGCAAATGGAAGTTTAAAAACATCCAGATCTTCAACGTTCATTTTCCCCTCCGTTAATCCCGATACCCCTTACCGTTATCCATAAAAACAGGGCTTCTCCGCAACAGGCTTATTTCAGTAATTCTTCTATATCGTCATCGGTGAACCCGAACTGCCTAAAAATTCGAAGCACATAGGGGGGTGAAAGTTCACCAGCCCCCATATCGATGGGAACAACCCTCTTTTTCCCGCCTAAAAATTTCGAATAAATCTTATGGTCCCCCTTACCTTCTCTGAGAAATGAGCATCCCCCCAGCTCCAAGAGTTTGATCAACTCCCTTGGTTTCAAAGCAGGGATATTTTTAGGCATAAACCGCTCTTAGTTCATAGGATTCGGTCGCGGGTTCTGTTCCTTCAACCGTTAAAAATTCATGAAGTTCTTTAATGGAAAGAGGGGCGGAATAGACTTCCTCCTCCGTCTGGGCGACTTCTTCATAAGAATCGATCGCCGCTCTCAATTTGGTGATGGCCTTTTCTTTGCTATCGCCCTGCCCGACCAACCCGTTTTCGAGGCATAAGGCTACCCAATGGTCCCCACTTTTTCTTAAAACAGTTGTATAAAATTCCATAACTTTTTCCCTTTACCCCACCTTGGCATTGCCAAAAGCAGGTCATCCCAAAATTTTTTCTCTTTACTACCCCAAGGATACAAGGCGGACACGGACCACGGATACGCGTCACGGCTTCCCGTTTCAATCCCGCTTAATTCCGGTCTCTGATTTCCACTTTTGGACAAAAAACATCACCTCCTTTTCATCATTTCTTAAATTATCCAATAAATTTAATTCATTAGTCAAGAGGAAAATTTTTCGAGCACCCCCCCTGTTTTCGGTGGTTCAGAGGTCCTCGAATTTGAAAAATATTTTCCCATGATTTCAATTAGTTTCAACATGGTACAAGCTCACAATTTATCAATAAATTTCGCGCGTAAAAATTCACAATAATATTAGTCTATTATGCTCACCAAAAAGAGTTATTCAAAATCTTCCCATAGCCGCTGCAATGATCTTTTTCAAAAAATACAGCTCAGCCATATCATCTTTACAGAGGGCAGAGGGGGCGAAAGTCTTCATTAAAGGGATCCCGTTCCCGGAAATCCAGTCCGATATGGCGATTCATCCAGATAAGTGGGCAGCATCCAGTAGGTATCCGATTTAAAGTCGTGGGGGTTTTTAAAATCAGATTTATCCACCACAGGGCCGCATACCAATGCCTTTTGAGGACAGCCCGGTATATCCAAAGGAATAAGCACCCCCTCCACATCATAGGAAAAGACTTTCCGCAGGGCTTTATTGATCCCCTTTGGGGTCAGTCTTTCGAAATAGAGATATTCCAAATTGGGGTTGTTGATATTTATCCAGTTAAGGGATTGGCGCACCCATAGAAATTTGACTTTGGTTACCATATCCACCACGAAAAACCGGGCGGATGGGCTTACTGAAAAACGCCAATCATCCGGGGCCTGGGCCTTTAGAGTATTGATCATTCTATTTAAGATCGGTTTCCCGTTAAGAGAAGGATACCGTTCCTTGATCCGCTTCAGTAAATGATCCCGGCTTTCGTTATCGGCTTCAATATGAGCCATGGTTATAATCCGTTGCCCGTTTTCCGTGGTCCGTTTTTCGTTGATCGTTATTCGTTGACCGGAATAAAAGCCGTTAACGGTCACGGACCCCGGTCTTTTTTTCCCCATGACTCAATCAATTATTTTTCCTTTGCTTCAAGTCGCTTGAGCCTTGCGTCGTCCGTGAGCAGTTTCATCTGCTGAATGCGGATTCAATACAAAGTAATTCCCTCCGGCATCATTTTTAAACTGGTCGAATCGGTTAGCGTGACCGTTTTCCGTTACTTTAAAGACTTATAAAGCTTTTTAAGCATCATGCTCACTCTCTCACCGGTATCGGCCAATTCCTTATACTCATCTTCGGGCAAATAGGCCAAATCTTTGGAAAACAGAAGTTGATATTTCATTTCGCAACACCGTCACCCGGAACAGATTCGAACGGTAACGGTCATGCCCGGGAGAAGAAACGCTGAGGGGAAAGGACATTTTCCATTTCATTCAATTATTCTTTATTCGTATTCCCCTGTTGTTCCAATCCCATAAATTTTTCAAATAGTTATTGAATTGAATGGACAACGTCCCCCTGGCCTCTTCTGGGCCTCTATGAACTGATGATTGAAAATAAGAAAAGGGGTTGACATCAAATTAATTCCCAATTAAGATGTAATTAAAATACACAATAAGGAAGCACAATGAGTTTCGTTAGAATAAATATCAGCCTGCCGGAAGAGTTGGCCAACGAGTTGGCCCGGGAAATCGAACCCCGAAAAAAAAGCCGGTTCATCGCCCAGGCCATACGATATTTCATGAAGGAAAAAAAGTCCAAAAAACTGGCCGCCGAATACCGGGAAGCCGCTGGAGAAATTCGCCGGGTGAACAAGGAATTGGAAGGCGGCCTTAATGACGGGCTCGATTAAACGGGGGAATATTTTCCTGGTCAATTTTGATCCGACCGTTGGAGCAGAGGTCCGGAAAATCCGGCCGGCCGTTGTGGTTTCCAATGACATCAATAACACCCACTCCCCCATTATATCGATTGCCCCCATCAGTTCTTCCGTATCCCGGATCTTTTCTTTTGAGGTGGAAATCCCCGCCGGTGTCGGCGGTATAAAGGTCCGGTCAAAAATTCTCGTCAACCAGTCCCGGGCCGTTGACAAGATTCGGCTTTTTAAAAAACTGGGACATCTCCCGATAGATATTCTGGCTAAAATAGACCGGGCCTTGAAGCTTCATTACGATCTTTCTTAAGTCTTCCAACGGTTAGCTGCAAATTCGTATTGGCCTATACTGCTATGATTTAAAACATGGTCTGTTTCGGTTCACGACCTTTCAGGATCGACCCGACCAAGGCCAGGGGGGCGTGGGACGTCAGAAAAATAATCCGTTCCGGCTTGTGGGTGTCGATACTTTTCTTAAGCGGCTCGGGTGACCCGCCCAGGGACATGATCCTTAAGGTTGACCTATCTTAACTTCGGTAAAGTCGATTTTATGTTGTAATATATTTTTTATTGACAACAAAATAATAAAAGTTATACTTTTCATAAAAAGGAGAATACTTATGTCCTTAGCCCAAATTTCTTCCAAAGGTCAACTTTTAATCCCCAAAAAGATCCGAAATAAATATGGCGTCAGGCCTGGCAGAAAAGTTCATATCCTGGAACAGACCGAAGGGATTCTCATTAAACCGGCCCCCGAGGACCCCCTTGAGACCGCCTGCGGCTTTATCAAGGGAGATTTTTCTCTGACCGAAGATCTCCTGAAAGAACATCGTAAAGAACAGTCGCATGAAACAACCCGTCGTCCTCGATAGCTTTGCCCTCATCAGCTTCTTTCATCAGGAGCCCGGTTGGGAAACGGTCCGTACTGTCTTTAAAGAGCTGGGCGAGGCCGGAGAAAAAGCCGCTCTTTCCCGGATCAATTGGGGCGAGTTCTACTACATCGTTCAAAGGCGGGTCGGCCGGGCAAAAACCCTGGAGGCCCTGGCCCTTATTGAGCAACTGCCCATAAATGTCCTTTCGGTGGATGATCTCCTGATCAGTGAGGCGGCAGAAATCAAATCCGAGTACCCCATCTCCTATGCCGATGCCTTCTGTGTGGCTACCGCCAGACGCCTGAACGCCCGCATATTGACCAGCGACCCGGAATTTAAGGCCGTGGAAAAATTGGTTCCGGTTCAGTGGCTGACCGGTAAGAAAAAATACGATAGCACCGATTGATGTAAAACGAAAACGGGACGACCCCTTACCGATCCTGCGATGCCGGAAGTCCGCTGCCGGATTACGCTTCGCAGAAGTTTCTGAATTAAATGAACAACGTCCCACTTTCCATGCGGCTTTATCAAGGGAGATTTTTCGCTGACCGAAGATCTCCTGAAAGAACATCGTGAAGAACAGTCGCATGAAACAACCCGTCGTCCTCGATAGCTTTGCCCTCATCAGCTTCTTTCACCAGGAACCCGG
>JACRBX010000080.1 GCA_016219225.1 Deltaproteobacteria bacterium | reverse complement strand
GCAGCAAGGCTATCGGAAGGCTCTGTGAAATGTTGAATACGACAAAAACATTATTCCCGGGTTCGAAGCTTCGACTCGTTTATGGTGTCAAGGATATCGTCCATGTTACATAAAAATGAGGCACTGTGTCAGGATGTCTGAGATCAGTAGTTCTGATGTACTTAATAATGCAAAAAGGACTATAAGCTGATGAATGGAGGTGCAGTAAATTGAAAGTCTGTTCGGTATTAAAATAAGCGAAGTAAATTCATAATGTCCTGGATTTTTAGCAGGATGACAGGGGAGATAAAATGAGCATTGAAATGAAGCCCATCGGTTATGTATCCACCGAGGTGCAAGAAATTCCCCGAAGTTGGAAGGTATCGGATGTGGGGGGAAGCTTAATAATCGATGAGGCCTATCTGGAAGGACTCAGAGAAATCAGGCCCGGCCAGAAGATTTTTGTTATTTTCCATTTCCATAAAAGTCCTGAGTTTTCCGAGAAGTTCATGAGGATCAAGCCGCCGATTTACGATAGGATGGTAGGGGTTTTTAGCAGTCATTCGCCATTTCGCCCTAATCCGATTGGAATGTCGCTTCTTGAAGTCCTCGCTATCGAGGCGACAACGATTCGCGTTAAAGGATTGGACATGATGGATGGGACCCCCATCCTGGATATCAAACCGGAATCGTGTCCATGGGAAGGGTAAGATCATAAAATCCAATTCGAAATGTAAGTTGAATACCAAAAGCACGTCAATTTAAAAAAGGAGGAGAGAACCATGTCGTTTTTAAAAACAGTGAAACTTGAAGAGGCAGCGGGAGAAATAAAGGATAGTTATTCTTTATTTTTAAACCAAGCGGGGATGATTCCCAAGCCGATGGAGATGTTCTCCGTCAGCCCGGAGCTATTTAAAAAAAAACTCAATATGACCATGTATTACAGAAACCACCCTAAACTTGATTTTAGCTTATTAACCTGTATCCGATATGCCGTTGCCTCGGAATTTGATAGTTTACCCTGCGTCCAATTTAATGGAAATCTGTTACGAAGGCAGGGCCTGGATGAAAGCGACCTCGAAAGACTTCGTTCAGATCCGACGTCAGCACCCTTAGAGGAAGCAGAAAAGGCCATGTTGATTTTTGTACCGAAAGCCCTCAAATCACCAGAATCCGTAACCCAGGAAGATATTGAAGGGCTCCACGGGATGGGATGGACGGATCGGGATATTTTTGATGCCGTAAATCACGGCGCCATTACCTTCGTATCAAGGGTTATGATGAGGATCTTCAGGATAGAATAGTGACCAGAAAAATTCATTATTAGAATTCCCTTCTGGAGAGCTACAGTACAGGGACAGGGAGTTTTAACAATGGGGTAGAATCCATTGATTTTTTTTGACCTAAAAAAATGCCCTTCTCCACTGTTCGAAAAAGGGCATTTCTGATCTTGTCATATAAGCTACTGCACTAAGCGGCGGCCACTTTCAGGTAGGGCTCGGCGGGAATCAAAAGCCGGTCCAGGGCCGCATCTTTCTTGGGACTCAGGCCGAAGGCCACGGCCATTAACTGGGTGATAAAGACCACCGGGATATTAAAATGGGTCCCCAGGGCCTTATTCATCCGTTTCTGATAAGCCTCCAGGTTCATCTGACACATGGGGCAGGCCGTTGAAATAATCTGACCGCCGTGGGACTGAGCGTCTTCCAGAATATCCCGGGCCAGGTCAAAACAGGCCTCCAGCTCGGTCAGGAACAGCCCTGAACCGCAACAGCGCATCTTCTTTGGGAAGGGGACGGCTTCGGCCCCCAGGGCTTCCAGTATCCTGTCCTGAATAACCGGTTTTTCCACACTATCGTATTCCCCGTAAGGACGGACCGTCTGGCAACCCACATAGCCGGCCACTTTAAGCCCTTTCAGGGGTTTTTTGACGGCGGCCTTGATTTTATCCGGACCGACATCGTTATACAAAACATCTAAAATATGCCGGACCTTGAGCTTGCCGCTGTATTTTAAATTCCCTTCGGCCAGCACTTCGTTAACCTTGGCCATCAGCTCCGGATCTTCTTTTAACTTATGATTGACTTTATTCAAGACAATATAACAGGAGCTGCACGGGGCCACGATGTCCATCCCCCCCTGGGCCTCGGCCAGGGCCAGATTGCGGGCCGCCAAAACGTCCACGGAGAGCTCGTTCCCGCCCACATAGGAGATGCTGGCTCCACAGCAGTTCCAATCCCCGATCTCTTTGAAATGCAGACCCAATACCTTGCCAATGGCCTCCAGGGAAATCATGTAATGGATGCCACTGGCTTCTAACGAACAACCTTGATAAAGGAAATAATCCATCAGACAGCACCCCCTTTCCCCAGGGCCTTAGCCTTATCGAGCATTTTTCTCAAGGACTTGACGTTTTTAATCGGTCTTTCAGGCAGGAGTTTCATCCGTTTTTTGCGCATCATGCCAAGTCCCATGTTCATATTTTCCAGCATCAGCTTAATACCCGGCCCCAGACCATGCCCCAGGAAATAGCGCTGGGCCACGTCTTTTTCATCGATCCGGCCCAGACGGTAAATATTATCCCAGAACTTCTGGCCGAAGAGGGCCGTTTCTTCTCTCGGTTTATAACCCTGACGGAGGGCATAATGGGCCAGGCCGTGCATGACATCCACCACCGGCACCTTCCTGGGACAGCGCACCTTGCAGGAATAACAGGAAGTACACAACATGATAGCCTGACTGCTTAACACCTTCTCCCTTTGACCGGCCCGGATCAGGGTAAAGATCTTCCTGGGGGAATAATCCATTTTTTCCTTAAGGGGGCAGGAGCCGGCACAGACACCGCACTGCATGCACATCTTGATCTCTTCCCCGGAATCAACCTTCTGGTAAACCTCCCGGGCGAAGGACTGGTCATAGGCCTTTCCGCCACTGCTTTTTGGTCCTACTACCTGTTCCATAATATTCTTCCTTCTCTGGTTTCCCAGGATTCAAGGATTCAAGTGAAAGCCATGGAAAAAAATCACTTGAACCCTTGACCCCTTTTCGTATCAAATGGTTTTCGACGAACGCCGAACGATGAACGCCGAACGTATTTTCTATCAGAACCCCTTATAGGGATTCGGTTCCAGTTCCTTGATCCTGTCCATAAAATCCTTCAGTATAACCGGAAGCTTATCATAATCATTAATGGAAATCTCTTCCACCCGGACCCGGTCCGGTTCCAGGGCCAGGCGCCCCAGCGTTTCCGAGATTTTTTCCATTCGGGTATTGGCCAGTTCACTGCCTTTGATAAAATGGCACTGGTAGTCATCCCCCTTACGGCAGCCTAAGAGGATTACCCCGTCAATGCCCTTGGCCAGGGCATCGGCGATCCAGACCAGGTTGATCGAACCCAGGCAGCGGACCGGGATAAACCGATAGAACGGATCAATGGGGATCCGGTTGATGCCGGCCATATCCAAAGCCGGATAGGCGTCATTTTCACAGATCAGGGCGATAACCCTGGGCTTTTCATCGTCGGCATCCGGAACTTCAATCCCCTTGATCATGGAGCCGATCATGTCCACCGAGTAATTCTTAAAGGAAATGATCCGTTCCGGACAGGCCCCCATACAGGTTCCGCAACGACGGCAGCGGGTGGGGTTGGGCAGGGGATTGGCCTTTTCATCTTCGTTGATGGCCCCGAAAGGACACTCTTCGGTGCACCGTTTACACTGAGTACAGCGCTGCATCTGGAATTCCGGATAGGTCATATCGCCGGACCTGGGAAAGGTGGACGCCCCGATGGCCGTGGATTCGACGCACTGAACGGCTTTAAGGGCCGCCCCGGTGGCATCCTCGGCGCAGAGGGCGGTTTCCATGGGGCTTCGGACACATCCGGCGGCATAGATACCGGTCCGCTGTGTTTCATAAGGGAAACAGATAAAATTGGAATCCGGAAAACCATATTTCGTTAAGGGCAATCCAGGCCCCTGACGGTAATCCAGGTTCAAGGCCATCTCATCGAGGGCAGTGGGCACCAGGCCTACGGCCAGAACTACCAGATCCAGATCTTCCAGCCGGATCTTTTCATTAAGCAGGGCATCATCGGCCTCGACCACCAAGTTTTTATTGCCATCCTCAGAGATGGCTGTCATCTCGCCCCGGATAAAAATCCCCCCGTCCCGCTGAACCTTACGGTAAAAATCTTCGCTCTGGTGGGGGGTACGGATATCCTTGTAAAGGACATAGACCGCGGCCTCCGGGTCCTGGTCTTTGACGTAGGTGGCCTGCTTCAGGGAAACCAGACAGCAGACCGAGGAACAATAGGGTAGATGGTTTTCATCCCTGGAACCGGCACACTGAATAAAGAGGACGTTTTTAACCTCTTTACCGTCTGAAGGCCGGGTGATTTTCCCTTGCCTGGCCATCTCTTCCATCTGGATGTTAGTGATCACATTAGTAAATTTTCCATAGCCCAGGTGCTCTAATTTACCCGCATCATAGGGTTTCCAACCTGTGGCCAGGACCACCGAACCGGCCCGCTCGGTCACCGAAGAGCCGTTCTGGGAGAGGGTCACATCAAAAACCCCCGGACCACCGGAAATCTTTTCGATCTGGGCTGCCGTAAAGACCTTGATATTGGGCTCGGCCTCCACCTTTTTGATCTGCCCTTCCAGATCCACATCCGCTAGTTCTTTATAGGGGGGGCGGACCCGTTTATTCATGGTTTTCATAAACCCGCCTAATTGAGCCTCTTTCTCCACCAGAATTACCGGGTATCCGGCCTGAGCCGCTCCGATGGCGGCATTCATCCCGGAAAACCCACCGCCAACCACCAGGACGGTTTTGCTCATATTCTCCGCCAGATAAGGTTCCGGGGGAGTGCTTTTGTTAAGCTTGACCAACCCCATGCGCAATTGGTCTTCAGCCATCATCTGGGTATCTTCATCCCCGGCCGGCAGTACCCAGGCCACCTGTTCCCGGACATTGACCCGGTCCTGCAAAGCAGGAGAGAAATCCAGGACATCAAATTTAACCCGTGGCGAACAGGCTACGATGGACAGGGTATTGACCCCTTCATTGGTCATGTCGGCCTTAACCATCTCCACCCCTTCCGATCCGCAAAGCCAGGGATGGGTTTTGCATACCGGGGCCTTAAATTCCTTGGTAGCCACCTTTTTTAAGGCCTCTATATCGAGGGATTCTCCTATCCCGCATCCCGTACATATATATACACCCAGTTTTTTATCCATTGTTAATTACCTCCTCACCACAGATTGAATAGCCCGGAGCGCTGCCCCGGTCGCATCCTGAACCACTCCAGCCACATCAGCCGGACGCTTAATACAACCGGCCCCGTAAATGCCCTTCTGCTCCTGATCGGATACGATAAAACCATAGTCGTCATATTGGACCGCTGCCGGTACTTTGACCGAAGCCGTGGACGGTTCCATGCCCGTTGCCAGGACGACCATGTCGACGGTTTCCCGGATCCGTTCACCGGACATCGTGTCTTCCCCTTCCAGCAACAGGTTTTTGGTGACCGGGTCTTCGGTAATCAGCGCGATTTTGGATTTGACCAGGGACAGCTTTTCATCTTTCTTCACTTTAACAAAAAAATCTTCCAGCTTGCCCTGGGCCCTGATGTCGATGAAATAGATGAAGGCCTCGGCATTGGGATTTTTCTCCCGAAGATAAGTGGATTGTTTTAATGAGGCCAGACAGCAGACCCCCGAACAATAGGCCAGATGATTTTCATCCCTGGATCCGGCACACTGAATAAAGGCCACCTTCTCGACCTCTTTCTGGTCCGAGGGACGGAGGATTTTACCCTGGGTCGGTCCGTTATCGGCACAAAGTCTTTCCATCATGACATTCGTAATAACGTTGGGATACTGGCCGAATCCGTAATTTTCCAGTTTGGTGGCGTCGTAAGGGTTCCAGCCGGCGGCCCAGACAATGGACCCCACCTCCAGGGTGATGGTTTGGGGTTGCATATCCAGTTCGATGGCATCATATTTACAGGCCTCAACACATTTGGCGCAGGCTTGCCCGAGACAAACCGAGCCGTCTATCACATATTGCATGGGAAAGGCCATGGCATAAGGTAAATAAGCCGCCTTGGTATTATCCAAACCGTAATTAAAATCATTGGATCGTTCCACCGGGCAGGCCTCGGCACATTTATTACATCCGGTACAACGCTCATTGACCAAACGGGGGGTGGTTTTAATCGTTACCTGATAATTCCCCTCTTCCCCGGAAATGGTCTCCACTTCCGCCAAGGTATATAAGGTGATCCGGGAACTGTTTTTGGCCCGTTTGAAGTTGATTTCCAGCCCGCAATTGGGGGGGCAAAGCTTGGGGAAATACTGGTAGAGCTGCGCTACCCGGCCGCCCAGATAGGGTTTTTTCTCCACAATAACGGAATCGTAGCCGACTTCAGCGGCCTCGATGGCTGTAGTCAATCCGCTCATGCCGCCGCCGACAATCAAAATGCTTTTTTTATCTCCCATAGACTCCTCCAGGAATTTATTTAATGGTTTTTCCGAAAATAAAGTTTTCTATGCTTTAACTAAATTTTTTTCAATATACAACAAAAAAAATTTAATCTTGCTCCACCGAACCAATTTTTTTTGAGGTTAAAAATTGAGATAAATTTTCATAGTTGGCTATAACAAGATGGGTATTTGTAAGATGTAAAAGAAAAGGCGCCAAGATCGAGAAGTTTCACCAAGATATTTATTAAAAGAGAGGAATATGTTCCCCTGCGGATCATTTCAGATGGACTTTGTACAAGTCCATCGCCCCGTCCGTCCTCTTTTTAAATAAATATCTTCTCTGTTCAAAAACTCCAGGCGCCCAAAGGCGCCTGGAGGTTAATCATTAAGTTGGATTACGGAATAAGAGGAACCACGTCTCTTTTGATCATGGTCCACTCACCGGTTTTTGGATCATACTTACAGTTGGCAAAGACATGCCAATTGACATCATCCATCTTGGGTTTGTCAGCCCGGAAGTAGTAGCCCGGCCAACGGGTTTCATCCCGGAAGAGGATGGTTCGCATATGGGCCTCGGCCTGCCAGGTCCGCTGAACGTTTTCCCAGCAGCGTTCCAGCTCATAGACGTTTTTGGCGCCTAATTTGGCCGAGTCTTCCTGCAGCATAACCATAAGTTCCAGACCTCTTTCGATCAGCGATTTGCTGGTCTTAAAGCCCGATCCCCAGCCGCCGGCATATTCATCCATCATCTTTTGGAGACGATGAATATAGGACATGGGTTTGATGTAGTTGGGGTTCATTTCAGGATCCGTGGATAACCCGCAGAACTGTTCATAGGTGTTGAGCGGAGCCAGGATCTCTTTTTTCAAGGCGTCGACCTGAGCGGCATCCACATTGGGCATGGCCGGGTTCTCTACACAGAACCGGACGGCTTCTTTACCGGTAAAACGACCCTCGGCATGGGAACCGGAGGAGAATTTGTGGCTGGAGGCGCCGGAGGCGTCACCGCAGGCAAACAACCCCTTGGTGGTACACATATTGCCGTAACCCCATTTGTAAGGGGTATCCAGGTCTTCCGGGCCGCTGACCCAGGCTCCGGAGGCACCGGAATGGGAGCCGATAAAATAAGGCTCACAAGCGGCGATCTCGGAACGGCTGGCTTCAGGCATGATGTTGCTGGCCGCCCAAAGGATGGCTTGGGAAATGGTCATATCCAGGAAGTCTTCCCAGGCCTCTGATTCCAGTTCCTTCATCTTCTTCTTGAAGGCTTTTTCATCAGGGGTACCCTTGGCGATATTCTGGATGGCTTCGGCCGTCTCCATATAGAGGGGACCTAAGCCGGCTTCCACATCCAGCATCCCCAGATAGTTACGCAGGTTGGCCGGAATCGGTTTGGCCAGACCGTAAGGAGCCCAGTTGTTGAGCTCGTCCTTACGGACCACCATATATTCCCCTCCGGTGGCGCTGGTAGCCCTGGATTTGAAGAGCAGGAACCAGGCTCCGACCGGCCCATAGGCATCCTTGAACCGAACCGGGATAAAACGGACTTCCTGACAGGTCATTTCAGCACCGGCCTTAAGGGTAAAAAAGGCGCTGGACCCGGTATTAAAGGGTGGATACCAGGAACGCCCCTGACCTTCACCGGTGGACCGGGGACGGAAGACGTGAACCGCACCACCCAGGGCGCAGATCACGGCTTTAGCCTTAAAGACATAGAATTTCTCATCGCGGGTCCCGAAACCGACGGCCCCGGCGATCCGGTCGCCGTCCATCAGGGGGGCGACGATAAAAACACGCTCATAGATCTCAAAACCAGCGGCGTCCATGGCGTTTTTGGCGGCCTCGGCCACGATCACTTTGTAGGATTCACCGTTGATCATGAGCTGCCAGCGGCCTTCATGGACATACTTGCCGTTTTCATCCAACCAGATAGGCAAGCCCCATTTCTCAAAAAGATGCACCGAGGAATCTACGTGTCGGGCAATGTTATAAACCAGGTCTTCCCGGGAGATACCCATCAGGTCCTGGCGGACATAATGGACATAATCTTCCGCGGTGTTCTGACCGTCGGCAATGCCGACATATTGGTTGATAGCCGAAAGGCCCATGGCCACGGCTCCGGAACGCGTATAGGCGGCCTTGTCAACAGCCGTTACTTTCACGCCATTTTTCTTGGCCCAGTAGGCGGCTTCAACAGCACAGCCCGTGGCGGCCATTCCTCCACCCAGGATCAACAAATCGGTGGTTATTTCTACAGTTGGATAATCTGCCATAATCATTTCCCTCCTTCGTTACTTTTT
>JACRBX010000079.1 GCA_016219225.1 Deltaproteobacteria bacterium | reverse complement strand
TTCTTCACCAGCCACTTTCTTAACGGCGTAATAGGTGGAACGATGGGGACACCCTGGGCAAAGGTTGGGCGGTCGACCGGGCAGAGGGGGAATATTGGAAAGATCTACCATGGTCCGACCTTGATAGGATAATCCGAAATAGTCGGCAATGGAACTGCGGACCCGGGCCGGTTCATATTCGAAAAGACGGTTAAGCCGGCCGATTCCTTTGCCCTGAATGGGGATATTCCGCCCCATAGTCTGGGCCAGGGCCTTTAACTCTCCTTCCACAATGGGTTCCAATTCCTCCACGACTAAGACTTTGTCCACCTGGTCGAGGAATTTTTGGGCCAATTGAGTCGGAAAGGGATAAGAAAAACCGAGCTTCAATACGGAAAAAGAATCTCCGGCCTTCATATCCTCCAGAGCATCCTGGACATAACAGAAACTTACCCCCTGGGTAATGATTCCCCATTTTCCGGAGCCGATAATTTCATTGAAGGCCGATTGATTTGCCAGTTCCAGGGCCTGATCATATTTCTGCAGGAGTTTTACGTGCAGGTTTCGGGAGACTGCCGGGACCGTCACATAGCTGAAGGGATCTTTCTTAAAAGACCCCTGGGTCTGACGAGGTCTGATTTCCCCCAGAGTGACGACACCCCGGGAATGATTGATCCGGGTAGTGGTCCGTAAGAGGACCGGCAACTTCAGCTTTTCCGAAAGGTCGAAGGCGGCCAGGGTCATATCCTTGGCTTCCTGAGGCGTCGTCGGTTCCAGCATGGGCAGGGTGGAGAGCCGGGCATAGAAACGGTTGTCCTGTTCATTCTGGCTGGAAAAGAGAGAAGGGTCGTCGGCCGTCAAAATGACCATCCCGCCGGTTACCCCGGTATAAGCCAAGGTCATTAAAGGATCGGCAGCCACGTTCAGACCCACATGTTTCATGGTGACCATGGTCCTCAACCCGGAGACTGCCGCCCCGGAGGCCACCTCCAGAGCGACCTTCTCATTAGTAGAGTATTCGAAATAAAGATCCGATTCTTGTTTGATTTGATAGAAGTTCAAAGCCACTTCAGAGGAGGGGGTTCCCGGATAAGCGGTGGCAAAAGCCAACCCGGCCTCAATGGCCCCTCTGGTAATGGCCTCATTACCCAACAACAACAGTTTTTCTCCAGGTTTTCCTTTTAATAACTCATGCATAACTTCACTCCTTCGGTTGAAAATGCTAATGAGCGCCCTTTCCCATCTCTGCCAAAATAGTTAACCCTGCCAAGGGCGGGACCCGTTTTCATGGGATTGACACAACGCGGGTTTCAGCGATTTTTGCGAATCCATCAATTTTGATGGCTATGTAAAAAAACCCGTCATTCCCGCGCAGGCGGTAATCCAGGCTAATCATAACTTATTAATAACACTGGATTCCCGTTTCCACGGGAATGACGAAAATGAGCTCTTCCGCACTTTTTATAGGATCATCAATTTTGAGTTGATAAAATGTAGTTATATTGTAGCTACGCTATCTTTTCCGGTACCCCATGTCAAGTGAAAAAATAAGAAAATAAGTAACCCGATTGCCTTTTGAAAAATTTGAAGCTTTTATCTGTATTTTTATCAGACATTCAGAATCCAGCAGGTAACGAACCTCACAACCGGGCCAAACGGTCTTTAACCATCGGGGCATAAACCGATTTGGGAAAGGATTTTAGAAAGGCTTGGTAGCTGGCTTTGACCTCCTGATGTTTTCCCATTTTCTGAAAAATCCTGGCCTGACTTAACAGGGCGTCTTCTTTTAATAAATTTTCTTTTCCCTGGGCGATCTCCGAAAAAGTTTTAGCCGCCTGGGGTAAATCGCCTTTTTGCTCTAAGGTATAAGCGAGGTTCTCTAAGATCAGGGTTTTGATGGCAGGGGGAAATTTCCCTTTGCTTAGGGCCATTTGATAGGCAGAAACAGCCCGGGGAAAGTCTTTTTTCTGATAATAGAGATGTCCCAAGGTCACCCAGGAGGTGTAGGCCGCCTTGGTCCTGGGGTAGTCCTTGGTAATTCCCTCCATTTGTTTTATTTTCTGATCCGGATCGGTCAACTCCTGGCTTAAAAAATATTTTTCATGGGCCAGTTTTTCCTGCCTGTTTTGATAAGCTGAATATCCAAAATAAAGAATCAACAGGAAAACGATTCCTGAGCCCACCCAGATTGCTTTCTGATAATTATCTTTCACCCAATTCAGCGTCCGGGTGGAGAGGGTGAGGAATTCATCGGGCCTTTTTAGCATTTCTTTTGTGCTGATCTTTTTCTTTCTGACCATAATATCCTTTCCAGTGCTTTAGTTCGAAAAAAGACAAATACAGGATCCAGGCTATGGGCTATAGGCTAAAGGCGAAGAAAAACCATAAAATCGTTTTTAATTGCCCCACGCCTATTGCCTATAGCCCTTAGCCTGGAGCCTTGGGTGTCCTTCATCTCTTTCCATTGCCATTTTAGCGGCCCCCAGGATGCCGCTTTTTTCTCTTAAAAACGAAACACGAATCGTTACCTTATCCGCAGGAACCATAGTTAATCGTTTTTTAAATTCTTTTTCAAGATATGGCAAGAAAATTGTGGACGCCTTGCTGACACCACCCCCCAAAACAACGCCTTCTATGCCCAGTATATGGACAATGTTGGCCAGGGCAATTCCAAGAAATTTTCCCAATTCCGCATAGAGGGAGATACAGAAAGGATCTCCTTTCCGGGCTGTTTCATAGAGGAGCCTGGCCGACAGGGGGGTTGATTTTTTAACGAGGGCTTCGGTAAGCAAAGTGGGAATTTTTTTATCCAGACCTTTTTGGGCTTTTTGAACCAGATAAGGGGCTGAGGCCAGGGTCTCCAGGCAACCCCGATTGCCGCAACGGCATCGTTTTCCCCAGGGCTGAATGGTTATATGGCCCAATTCCGACCCCATTCCCTGTCCTCCGAACCAGGGCCGCCCGTTGAGGAAAAGTCCGCTTCCCACGCCCGTCCCCAGGGTTAAACAGACAAAATCATTCATGTCCCTTCCGGCCCCGACCCATTTTTCGCCAATGGTAACGACCTGGGCATCATTATCGATGAAAGTCGGAAGCCCCGTCTCTTTAGAAATAATGCGGGCCAGGGGAACATCTTTCCAGTCAGGTAAGTTCGGTGAGATGCGGACGATGCCTTCTTCCCGGTTGATGGAACCCGGTGCCCCCAAACCGATTAATTTGGGAAAAGCTCCTTTTTCATTGGCTGTTTTGATGAGGTGTTTGATGATCCTGACGATCTTTTTTACTACCTGTTCCTTACCGAATTCAACATCGGTAGCATAATTTTTTAAAAAGTGGATCGTCCCCCCGGTATCGACCAGTCCAGCTTTTATCCGGGTACCCCCCAGGTCGATCCCGATAACGGTAAATGGTACGGCGGTCATGGCCACCCTTTCTTTTTTCGGGGTTGTTCAAAGGATAAAATATCCTATTGAATTTACCATCTTTTTGCCTTCGAGGCCACCCCAAATCGATCTTTCTCAAATAAATACCTGTTTTTGTATAATATATTGAAATTAAACAAATTTTTAAGAATATCGTTTTAACGAGATATTTAAAATAGTTGACAAAAGTTTTTTTTCTGTTATAAGTAAAGCCATAAAATAAATATTTGGGGACTGGATTATGAAGACCACCTGGGGAAAACCTTCAGCGATGCTCACCTTTTTAAGGGGGATGCTCACGCTTTTAATCCAGTTCAACGGGTTCCCTTTTTTAATCCAGGGGACTATCAACGGACCTGTAAAGAATAAAGGTGATATCTATGCAACAACTTCATATAAAAAAAATATCGGTTGGTTTGGTTCTTATCACTTTGTTAAGCGTAAATGGATTTTATTTTTTGTTGACGGCCCCGGCCCTGTCCGAGCCAACCCTGTTTATCAATCGGATTGACCTGTCCATCACCCTCCCCGGAAAAAACTTTGCCCATTTAACCCTGAGCCCTGAAGAATTAGAATCTTCGGTCTCCACCTACGACCACTGGATCAAGGCCGCCTGTCGCAAACACTCCCTGGACCCTGCCTTGGTCAAGGCCGTAATCCATGCCGAATCCCAATTCGACCCCCAGGCTGTTTCCCCTAAGGGGGCCATGGGTTTAATGCAATTAGATCCCAATACGGCCAGGGAATTAGGGATTAAGGACCCCTTTAATCCCAAGTATAATATTGATGGCGGCGTACGGTATCTCAAAGATTTATTGGATGCCTTTGAAGGAGATCAGAAATTGGCCCTGGCCGCCTACAATGCCGGTCCTACCCAGGTCTATCGCCACAACGGCGTTCCCCCATTTAAAGATACCAAAAAATATCTCAAGCGGGTCTTTCGCTATATTGCCTATTATCAAAAAGACCGGACCAGCTAATAAAGGTTTTTTCCTTCACCACCTTCTCAAGCCGCTGAAATAACCGGTCTTCAAAAATTACCGTCCTAATTCAATCGGTAAGAATAACTTTTCCTTTCCCTGAACTTCAAGTTGTGTTAAGGAAAAGGACTTATGGCCAGGCTCAATTTAGAATCCGACGGACCAATCAGCTTAATGGGGCTTCCTTTCAAAAAAAAGCAGCTTGAAGAATATTTTTTAATCCTGGCCAGTGCCCTCCTGGTTTTTCTTTCTTTTCCCAAGATCTCCTGGTCCATCCTGGCCTGGGGTGCATTCCTGCCATTATTAAAATCAATAGAGGGTCAACCGGCCGGGAAAAGATTCCGATTGGGATACCTTTTCGGTGTTGCTTATAGCCTGGGGGTTTTTTATTGGGTAACCCATTCCATGCACTATTATGGGGGTCTGGACACCGTAACCAGCTATTCCATCCTCCTGCTGATGGTCTTTTATTTGGCCCTTTACACCGGGGCCTTTGCCTGGCTTTGGGGTTTATTGCCTTCCGAAGGGCTTTTCTCTTTACTGTGGGCCCCTTCGATCTGGGTGGGATTGGAATTTTTGCGGGCTTATCTTTTAACCGGGTTTCCCTGGGAATTATTGGGATATTCCCAGTATAACTATTTGCCGGTGGTCCAGATAGCGGAAATAACCGGGGTTTGGGGGGTTTCTTTCCTGATCGTCCTGGTTAATCAGACCCTGTTTCAGCTTTTCCTGGCCCATGGCCCTTTAAAAAAAAGGTCCCGAAAATGGCAGGCAGGGGCCTTCACCGCTTTCCTGGTTTTTCTAACCATCCTTTTCGGCTACCAGACCTTGTCAAAACAGAAACAAAGGGACCAACAGGTCCCTTCTCTGAAAGTGGCTGTCATCCAGGGGAATATCGATCAGTCCTTGAAATGGAATCCGGCCTTTCAGGAAAAAACCATTAATCTTTATAAGGACCTAACTTTAAAATATGGGGCTGAAGCCGCTGATCTGATTATCTGGCCGGAAACAGCCGTGCCATTTTATTTTTTAAGCGAAAACCGTTTGACTCCCCAGATGTTCCAGTTGACCCAACGGACCGGAAGCCATCTCCTCTTCGGGAGCCCAGCCGCAAGCCATCAGGGCAGGGAGCTTCAATTTTTTAACCGGGCTTATCTTTTGAGTCCGGAAGGACGGATGAGTTTCTATGATAAAGTCCATCTGGTCCCTTTTGGAGAATATGTCCCTTTAAAGAAATGGTTGCCCTTTGTCGGGAAAATGGTCCAGGCCATAGGCGATTTTAAACCAGGGCCTGGCAGTAACGGGTTGGATCATCCAAAGGGGAAGGTAGGTGTCCTAATCTGTTTTGAAACCATTTTCCCGGAATTGAGCCGGGCTTATAGCCGGGAAGGATGCCGGCTTCTGGTCAACATGACCAATGACGCCTGGTTCGGGAAGACCTCCGCTCCCTACCAGCACCTGTCCATGCTTACTTTCCGGGCTATAGAAAACAGGGTCTGGGTGGCTCGGGCCGCCAATACGGGTTTCAGCGCCATCATCGATTCCACGGGCCGGATCACCGAACGATTTCCTTTGTTTGAAACCGGGGGAATTTATGCTACAATCCCTCTTAGAGAAGATAAGACTTTTTATGCCCGCCATGGCGACTTGATCATTGTTTTTTGCGGCCTTATTTTTCTCTTGGGAATCACTTTAAGATTAGTAAAGACTAAAAGGGGAGTAAGACTATGATTGAAGAAATAAGTCGTATTAAAGATAAATTGATTAAATTAGGCGACTATCTTTGACCTGACCACCAAAAAAGAACGCCTGACCGTCCTGGAAAAGATGACGGCCCAGAATGCCTTTTGGGATAACCAGGATCAGGCCAAGACCGTCCTGAAAGAAAGGGGAAAACTCAGTCAGGCCGTTTCCGAGTGGGAACAAACCCAAACCCAATTGGAGGAAGCCGAAATCCTGTACGATCTGGCTTCGGCCGAAGGGGACCAGGAAACTCTGGCCGAAGTGGAAACCCGCTTAAAGGAACTGGATAAACAGGTCTCCCGGATGGAATTCAATAAACTTCTTTCCGGAGAAGAGGATGTCAATAATGCCATCATGGCCATCCACGCCGGTGCCGGCGGCACCGAAGCCCAGGACTGGGCCGAGATGCTGCTCCGTATGTATCTGCGCTGGAGTGAACGCCGGGGGTTTAAGACCGAAATTATCGATCAGTTACCCGGCGACGAGGCAGGGATCAAAAGCGTGACCTTCACCATCGAGGGGAAATACGCCTATGGATACTTGCGCTCCGAAACCGGTATTCACCGTCTGGTGCGCATCTCTCCTTTTGATGCCGGGGGCAGGAGACACACCTCTTTCGCCTCAGTCTTTGTTTACCCGGAGGTGGAAGATGACATCCAGATCGATATTAATGAGGCCGAAGTCCGGGTCGACACCTTTCGGGCCAGCGGAGCCGGGGGACAACACGTCAACAAGACCAGTTCAGCTATCCGTTTGACCCACCTGCCTACGGGTATTGTCGTCCAATGCCAGAATGAGAAATCCCAGCACCGCAACAAGGATATGGCATTCAAGGTCTTGAAATCCAGACTCTATGAATTGGAATTGGAAAAGAAGGAAGAAAAAAAGAAGGAGATCCATGAAGGCCAGGCCGACATCGCCTGGGGAAGCCAGATCCGTTCCTACACCCTGGCCCCTTATCGCCTGGTGAAAGACCACCGGACCCAACTGGATATCGGCAATGTCGATGAAGTCCTGGATGGGGGGATTGACCCGTTTATTGAAGCTTTTTTATGGAAGAAAAAGAAATAAGAGAAAAAATCTAATGTTATTCTTTAAGGAGGACCGATGAATTACCAGCATATTCAAATGGAAGTCACAGAAGGAATGGGGATTATAACCCTGAACCGGGAACCCCTTAATGTACTCAATATCGCCATGATGAAAGAGATCAATCAGGCCCTGGATTCCCTGAAGGAAGAGAAGATCAAACTCCTCCTTTTTAAGGCCAAGGGCAAGGCCTTCTCGGCCGGGGTGGATGTAGCGGAACATCTCGGGGACCAGGTGGAAGAGATGATCGAGGTCTTTCACGGGATCTTCAGGCGTATGGACGCCCTGCCAGCCCTCTCTATCGCCTCAATCCAGGGTGCGGCCCTGGGAGGGGGCTGTGAACTGGCCCTGTACTGCGATCTGGTCCTGGCCTCGGAAAAGGCCAAATTCGGCCAGCCTGAAATCCAGGTAGGGGTTTTTCCGCCCATTGCCGCTTTGATCTTTCCCAGGATTACCGGCAGGAAAAAGGCCCTGGAACTGGTCCTGTCCGGAGAAACGTTCAATGCCCAGGAGGCCCTGTCGCTGGGAATGATTAATAAAGTGGTCCCTCCTGAAAGCCTGGAGGAAGAACTGGCAAAATTCTGCGGCAAGTACTTGCCCTTGAGCGGTCTAGTCCTGGCCTTGACTAAAAAGGCCTTTAATGCCGGCTTGATGGACCCTGCGGCCCAGGGGTTGAAGGAGATCGAAAAAATTTATCTAAAGGAATTGATGAAAACCAAGGATGCGGAAGAAGGGTTAAGGGCCTTTTTGGAAAAGAGAAAGCCGGTCTGGAAGGAATCCTGAGAGAATTTAGGTTTGGACGCAGATGAACTCGGATCGGCAGAGAGCCGATCGTGGTGAACTCGGATCGGCAGAGAGCCGATCGTGCAGATTGCCAGGATTTTAAATTTGATGACCATGTAAAAACCCGTCAGTCCCGCGCAGGCGGGAATCCAGGCCAGGAGTAACCATATATAAACACTGGATTCCCGTTCCCCGATTAAGACATTCGGGACAAGCTTTACGAGGAATGACGTAATTGGGGTCTCCCGGATTTTTTGCGATTTCATCAAATTGCGAAAATCTGCGTCCAAACCAGCCGTGCCTTTTATTCAAAATCCACCTTGAAATAAATCCCTCCACCGCTCGGGGTGCCACCTTTGGTTTCAATCTCCAAATGCGGTGTGAGGGTATAGCGCAGGATGACCTGGTAACTATTGCTGAACACTGATCCCCCCAGGCCGAGAAAAAGCCGGGGATCCAGATACTTTCCAACCGTAACCACGGAACGGGAAAGATCGTTATTATCGGTTCGGACCTCAAGGGTGTCCAGGTCCAATCTGCCGATCAACTGGCCCTGCATCCGCCCACCTAAAAGGGTCTTAGCCGCCTTGCCCAATAAAGCCAGATCCTGTTGGCCCGTACCCTGTTTTAAGGGCTCACCGAACAAAATATAAGATAAAATATCCGAATCCGGCAGGGGAGGTTGGGAATAGAGTTTTGTTCGAGGGGATTGCAGCCTGCCGGTCACTGCAATTCCGGCCTTGACTTCATCCACCCAGTCTTCCAGTCGCTGGCGACTGCGGATGGTGCGCAAGGCCAGTAAATCGAGGGCTGGGTTATCCGGAGGCCCGTTAAAAGAAAAACGTCCCCGGGTGACGTTGAGTTTTTGCCCTTGCAGAAGATAATTGCCTTGCACGACCTCTATTTCTCCGAAGGCCTTAAGATCTTTGCTATTTTTAAACGGCACGGTTAAATTTCCCCGAAGAAGTCCTTCAAGCCCTTCGGCCTTCAACCGGACCTTTTGCCCCAGGAGGAGGCGGATCTCCCCCTGGACAGGGAAAACCCTTTCCTTCCGGGATCGGACCGGGGCATCGACGACCTGGACGTCGGGACTGGCCCGTTTGAACCCTTCGGGTTGTCCGCCCGAGATCAGGGCCTCAGGGATCGCCAAAACCCCGCTGACTACCAATTGGCCGGGTGTGCCCGAAAAATCAAGATCGGGGCTGCCCTGGGCCTCCAGACCGGGCCGGTTAATAAATTGAAAATGATCGCCGAAGATCTTGCCCTGCAGTCTGGCGACTTTCCAATCCTTTATCCAGAGGATGGCCCTGCCGTTCAGTGTTCCCGTTCCGGAGCGCATCTTAAGATCGGTTATAGTGATCTGATCCTGGTTAAAGGTCCCTTTGGCGCTTATCTCCCGGACCTGAATACCAAGGGGTTTGATGTCGGCCCCTGCCTCGCTCAGTTCCAAATTTCCATTCAGGGCCGGATTTTCCCAGGTGCCCTTAACCGATAAATTGCCCTGGATCAGGCCCTGGCCGGACAGGGCCGCATCGGGAAGCAGGGCGGTAAGCATACCCCGCTCCCGGAGGTTTCCTTGTATTTGCAGGTCCAAAGGACCGGCGGACTGCCAGGTTACGGGAAATCGGGCCGGGATGGGCAGGCGGAAGTCACCCCGGATCTTTCCGTAGTCTTCCAGCTCCACGGCCAGATTCCCCTTCAGGCGGTCTTCGGCCCAGTCAAGGCCGACATCCGCCTTTTTAATCCGGGCCTTAAAGGAGGCCCCTTCATCCTTCCAGGCCAGCGACCCTCCGGCAAACTGGATACCGCCTTTCAGATGAAACCGGGGACCCGCTGTCCATTCCCCGTTAACCTGTCCCATGATCTTGCCCTCCACCCGGAGGCCGGGAGGCATTTCCGGTTTTAACAGGTTGATATCCAGCCCTTCCCAGCGGGCGGTCCATTTTACCCGCTCCGGCCAGGCCGGGCGGCCCTTTTCCTCCGAGGCGGCTTGGCCCCAAAGTCTGGCCCCCTGGGTTGTTTTCAAGTCCCAGGAAGAGCGCAGTCCAAAGCCGTCCCAATCCCAACGCAGTTCGGCCCGGGACAGGGTTATCTGGCGACCGCCTGCCGAGAAGGTGCCTATCAAGTCAGCCCGGGCCTGCAGATCCAGCCGATCATGGTCTGAAATTTTCGTTTTAATCCATCCTGTAGTTCGACCTTTGATCTGGGCCTGCCTTAAATAGGATCCTATTCTGGATAGTTCTATCTGCTGCCACTCCATATTCAGAAAGCCTGTAAGGGGATTCAGACCCAGGTCGGTCGAAAGCTTGAGACTCTCCCCCGGTGTGCCGGTTAAAATGCATGGGGAAAGTTTAAATTGATCAAGACCGATCTGAAGGACGGCCGGGGATTGAAGCCTGAAGGTCCCTTCCCGGACCGAACTCCCGGAAAACGAAACCAGCGTTCCCTTCCATAGTTTTTCCTGAAAGGCCCCTTCAAGACCGGCCTGAATCGCCCCTTGCGGGCCTTGGACGGCAAGGGTGACCTTCTGTTGGGTAAAAGTCCCTCGGGCCTCCCCGGAAATGAGATTTGCTGTAAAAGAACGGTAAACCCCTTTTCGAATACTGGCCTTTAAATCAATAGCCGTTCCCGGTTTCTCCTGGTCCAGGGCCGCTTTCAGGTGGAGCCCATGGATTTCGGCTCCGGCCCAGGATATTTCCTTTCCTTCCAGGGTCAGCCCACCTCCGACCCGTCCCTGCCTCCACCTGGCCCAGCCCCTGGCAGAGGCAGAGCCCCGGCTGTCCGGCGCCAGGATCGACAGGTCGCTTACCAGGGCTTCAAAATCCAGACGATTGAATAAATCCCCGTGCCCGGTAAACCTGAACCCTCGTCCAACTATATCGGCCCGGTCGATCCGTAAGGCATCCTTCTCCATCCGGACCTTGAGTTCCCCTTGGAGGGCCTTTCCCTGAAACCGGCTTTCCAGTAAGTGGACCATCAGGCTCCCCTGATTCCCCTTTGAGGCCGACCGGAGGAACCTGCCCTGAGCATTAAGATTGATCTGGCCTCTCCAGCGGGGATGGAACCCTTCGGGGTTCAATTGCCGGCCCCTGATCGATCCGGAAAGGGAAATTTCCTTATTCCAACCTATTTCGACCAGACCATCAAGTAAACCTTTAAGCCATTCACCCCGATCCAGCCGGACCTCCAGCCCGGACAGATTTCCTTGAAAAGATCCGATGAGACGAAAGGCCTGCCAGGATGGGGCAGCCCCGTTTTTTAAATCAAATGTGCCCCGGTAGGTATTCAGTCGCCCTTCAAGCTGTAAAGGACCAGACAGACTGGAGGCCGTTGATAATTCTCCGGAAAGGTCCAGCGCCTCCAAAGTTAAAAGGGCCTGGATGGCCGGACCGGCCTTGTCAAATACAACTTCCCCTTGTCCCTTGACCAACCCCTTCCGGCCCTTTTCCCGGATTTCGGCCTTCCGGAAATGGATGCGGTGGGGAGAGACGCCCATTTCGGTTTGGGCAATAATCCGTTCAAGGGGGCCTGACCGACTTTTGATGGATACCGGACCGGCTATCTGCTCCGGCCCCTTTCCACTGGTCAATCGGGCCTGGATGGTCAGGTGATCCATTCCCTGAAAGGGTTTGGCGGGGTTCCATTGAAGATCCAGCCGAAGTCCGGGCAGGAAAAAATTCAAGCCCAGGCTTCCTTGAATACCTCCTTGATCCCCTTCCAGGGAAAAAGGGTTGATGGCCAGTATCCCATGATGAAAGGAGAGGCGGCCGGCCATGCTTTTTATGACCAGGGGAGCATCATCGATGTGCCGGAAGGTGAATGCCTCCAAGCGAAAAGAATGGACCTCTATCCCGGCCCTGGCCAGAAAAACATTGATTTTTGGGAGGGTCAGGCTGAGGGGCTCCTTTTTAACACGATTATCTTCCAGGACTATTTGATGGACATTAATCTGTCTAAAAACCATCTGACCCCTTAAGAGGAACCAGGGGGCAAATAAGGTTTGCAGCCTTCGGATCCGAATTCGACCTTCAGGCCAGGCGATCTCCAACCCCTCCAATTCAAGACGGCCGGCCATCCGGCCGCTGATCTTTTCGGCCGAGCAGGTGAGTGAGGAATATCGGGAAGCGGTTTTGAAGATCCAGCGGAGGCCTTCAGGGGTCCAGGTCAGACGATAAATTCCCCAGGATGCAAGGCCCAGGATCAAAACCAGGATCGACAGGATTAACATCCATCGCTTCATAATCCGAACCCCATGGAAAGATGGATGCGGTACTGGGGACTAGTTTCCTCTATCTGGCGGGCGAGATCGATCCGGACAGGCCCTACCGGGGTGTAAAAACGGATTCCCAGGCCGGCACCCTGTTTCAGCTCCACCTGGTGGAATTGATCAAAGGCATTACCTACATCGTAAAAGGCCGCCAGACCCCAGACCGGGGAGAAGGCTTTTTCGATTTCCAGGCTGCCTACGATGAGATGCCGGCCCCCGATTACCTTGCCGGAAGGTTCTTTAGGACCCAGAGACTGATACCCGTATCCCCGGACGCTTTGGTCTCCCCCGGCGAAAAAGCGGATGCTGGGAGGAAGGTTTACCAGGGGTTCATTCTGCCAGGTCGTGCCACCCTGGCCGCGGAGCAGAAGGGAAAACCCTTCTCCCAGGGGAATCAGAGAATCCCCCTGGAGCAGGAATTGCAGAAAGGAGCCGTCTGATCCCAGGGAAGGGACACTCCCTCTGGTTTCAAGGGTATACCGGTACCCCCGGGTGGGACGCACCGGGTTATCATAACGGCGCTGTCCAAAACGGGCCCCTGGTATGACCATAGTAGACAGACCTTGTTGACTGACGATCGAATAATCCTCCTGAAGCAACCGAAGGGTGCCGGCACCCAAACGGCCCCGGCCGAAACTGTGTTCATATTCGTATTGGGAAAACAGGGATCGGCTGTCGTAGGTATCGGTGATTTCCCTTTTAAAGCCGGCTCTTAAGGTTGTTTTATTATCTAAGTTTCCGGTCCCTGGCAGGATGTAATTGACGGCCAATCCCTGAAACCCTTCTGAGAGGCGCAGTTCGGTGTTTAATTCGTGTCCCTGATGGTAGAAATTCAGGTCCTGATAGCGGGTGATCAACCCCGGCCCGGTGTCCGTTTCGTAAGCAACACCGATTTTAAACCGTTTGGGTTTGGAAGGGGTTAAACGGATTCGGACCGGGACATGATAATCCCTGGCTTCTTCTGGATTGGCCTCGACAATGGCTTCCCGGAATCGATCGGAGTTGGTAAAGTTTAACCGGGTTTCGTCCAGTCTCCGGGCTGAAAAACCCCTTCCCGTTTTAAAAGTCAGATACCGTCTCAGAAAGGATTCCGGATAGCTTAAAGGAGGGGCAAAAAGGATATCACCGAAATAGAAGCGGGGGCCGGTCTCCAGGACTAATTCGATTTGGGCGGCATGCTCTTTTAAAGACAACCGGATGAGGTGAACAGCGTAGTCCGCCTGGAGATAACCGCCCTCCAGGGCGTTATCTCTGAGGGCCTTCTTGGCTTCTTCATAGCGGTCTTGTCGAAGGATATCGCCTTCTTTGAGCGGGAATTCGGGGAGCCCCCGGCGGAGTTTTTCATCCCGGGCCCCCGGGCCGTTGAGATCAATTTTAAGCGAAGAGATACGTACCGGCCGGCCGGGGTTGATGGTGACCAGCAATCGCCACCGGTTCGCCGGCCTTTCCAGGGAGGTTTGGATTTGGGCCTGGTAATAGCCGAAAGGTTCCAGGGCCTCTCGGATTTTTTGCGGGGCTTCTTGTTCAAAAAGGGCCAGTAACAGTCTATCGACCTCATTTCCCTTAATCATCCCTTCCGGAGGGGTCAGGGCTAACTCGACGTTTTTCAGGGCATCCCCCTCCAGCCCCTTGACGATAATCTCAAAGGGCACCCCCTCTTCCTGGGCGTGAGCTATTGAGAGACCTAAAAAAAGGATCAAAATGATGGGTATCAGGACGGGCCGGGGAATATCTTGAGGCTTTATTTTAAACAAGGGGATTCTCCATTACCAGAGGCGAAGCGGAATACCCTTCCAGTATAGCCTTAATCGGATTTAAAAAATAGGGTTTGTATTGGGGGAGACAGAAAATGTTATAGAGGCAGAGTCATAAAGGATCGCCTGTAAAATTGAGAGAGATCAATTTTCAGAATAGTTATCTGCGGCTATCGGCGAAAATCTGAGTCCTGATTAAATCAAATCCCGTCACTGGATCGTATTGGGCAAAAAGGTTGCGATCTCCGGGAACAGGAAAAGGAGAGTCGCGCAGGCCAGGAGACTCAGGAGAAAGGGATAGACTCCGGAATAGATTACCTTAAACGGTTCGCCGGTTATATTCTTGACGATGAAAACGGAGATGGCCACCGGCGGTATGATGACGCCGATCATGAGGGTAATGCCGATCATGATACCGAACCAGATCGGGTCAAAGCCCAGCTTGATGACGGCCGGGAAAAAAATCGGGGTGGCCAGGATCATGAAGGCCAGGTCATCTATGAAAGAACCGCCGATCAGATAGATGAAGATGATCAGGATCATGATGAGGTTCCGGTTCAGAGGCAGACCGCTTACCCAATCGGCCGTCAGCTTGGGAATCTCGGTTACGGTCAGAAAATGGCCGAAGACGACCGAACCGGCGATCAGAACCAGCACCATACAGGCCGTTCGAAGAGATTCCTCGAAGGCCTTGATCAGTTTCCCGAAGGGGAAGACCCTTTTGATGTAGGCCAATATCAGTACCGCCCCGGTCCCGATGCTTCCGGCCTCCGTGGGGGAGAACCAGCCTTTCATGAGCCCGCCGATGACCACGAAGAAGATAATCCCGACCCACAGGAATTCCGGAGAGGATTTCATCCTTCCCTTCCAGCTCGACCGCGGTGCCCGTTGGGCAACGGATGGATCGATTTTGACCCAGCCGACAATAACGAATATGAAGAACAGGGCGATCAGCAGTCCGGGAATGACGCCGGCTAAAAAAAGCTTGCCGATGGATTGTTCCGTGACAATACCGAAGATCATCAGCGGAACGCTGGGAGGAATCAGCATCCCGAGGGTGCCGACCGAGGCGACCACCCCGGTGGAAAGCTTCTTGCTGTAGCCCAGCCGGGTCATTTCGGGGATGGCGATGCCCGCAAAAGTGGCACAGGTGGCCAGGGTGGAGCCGCACATGGCCTTGAAAAGCGTGGCGCCGACCACGGTGGTCATGGCCAGACCGCCGGGGATATGGCCCACGAATTTTTCAGCCGAATTATAAAGTTTCCTGGCAATATCCGAATTGGAGGCCACCTGCCCCATGAGTACGAAAAGGGGGATGACCGTAAAGCCGTAGGAGGTGAAGGTGTCGAAAAAGTCCTTGACCAGTTGGTTGGAGGCGGCCATGAACGAACCCAGATAGGCCAGCCCCATAAAGCCGATAATGGCCATGCAGTATCCCAGTTCGATACCGGTCAAAAACATCAACATCAAAACAGCAATGCCGATTAATCCGATGGAAATTTCACTCATGACGGCCTCCTGCGATCTCCATGATCTGGGAAAGAAGGGTGACGCACTGGATCAGACAGACGAAGGCCAGTCCGAGAGAAATCGGATAGTAGGGCCACCGGAACATGGGCGTGACTTCCTTGGATTTGATAAGGTCAAGACTCATAACGATGAAATTCCAGCCCATCCAGAGAAAGAGTGCTATCGCCAGAAGGCGCGTGATGACCCGCAGGATATTTCCCGCCTTAACGGAAATCTTCTCCAGCAAAAAATCCACGTAGACGTGCCCTTTTTGTAAGGAGGTGTAAGGGATGGAAAAGCCGACGACTACGGCGCCCAAAAAGGATATCACCTCGTAATCTCCGGCGATCGGCTTCCCAAAGGCCCTCAAGACCACATCGGTCAGGGTGAAGATGAGCATGAAGGCCAGGGTCACCCCTGCGATCAGCAGAAGAAAGCGGCACATCCTTCGTTCTATGGCCAACCAGGTATCCATGGATTTCTCCTTCGGGCAGTAGGGTTGATCCGGGGCGGGAAAACCCACCCCGGATCGGTTGTAGACTTTTTACTTGGCCGGGGCCGTCTTTAAATAATCCAGGCAGAATTTGAGGGCCTCTTCACCGGGCAGACCTTTTTCCTTCATGCTCTTCACATAGGCATCGAGCAGAGGCTTCATCCTCTCATGCATCTTGGCCTCTTCGGCCGGGCCGGCATAGGTAAGTTTCTGGCCGGTCTTTTTGGCAAACTCCAGCCCGTCTTCATCCACCCAGGTCCACAAGTTGGCCTGTTTCTCAAACCACTCTTCATTGAGTTTGTCGATGATCTGCTGAATGTCCTTGGGCAGCGCGTTCCATTTCTCCTTGTTCATGGCAATGAAGAAGCCGTTACTATAAGAGGCCCCGTGATTGATATAGGAGTATTTACAGACTTCTCCGAACTTCCAGCCCTTTAAAGTTTCTATGGGGAGGAGTACCCCGTCGGCCAGGCCGCGCTTCAGGGCATCGTAGGTCTCCAGCATGGGCATGGTGGTGGGGGTGGCCCCGGCCGCGGTGACTACCTTGGAGGTGTTGGCATCGCTCTTGATCCTTAAGCCCTTCAGGTCTTCGATTTTGTTGACCGGCGCTTTGGTATGGAAGGCCCCCGGCCCGTGGGCGTGGAGATAGAAGACTTTTACGTCGTCATATTCCTTTGGTTTGAATTTTTGATAGAAGGCATTGGCCATCCTGGTGGCCTGGCCCCCGGTTTTGTATCCCAGGGGAAGGACGATAACCTCGGAAAGGGGCATCCGGCCCGGCGTGTAGGTCATGATGCTCCAACCGATATCGACGATGCCTTTAACGACCCCATCATAGGTTTGATTGGCGGTGACCAGGGTGCCGGCCGGGAAAAAAGAGGTCTTGATCCGGCCGTTGGTCCTCTTTTCCAGCTCTTTGCACCATTGATCGGACAATTGGGCGATGGGATGGGTGGGCGGCATAAAACTGGCATACTTCAACTTGAACACCGGTTCTGCGGGAAAAGCCGGAACAGCGAAACAAACCAACAACACCACGGTAAGAAAAAATTTTACTCCATGATTCTTCATCTTAAAAGCCCTCCTTTTTGTAATATTTTTGAATGAATGTTATTAATTCGGGATTCGTAAAAACTCGTCATTCCCGCGCAGGCGGGAATCCAGGTCATAGGTAACCATGTAAAAATACTGGATTCCGGCTTTCGCCGGAATGACGAGATACGGAAAAAATATCGCTGAAGGGTTAAGCAAACTCACTCTTTTCTCTATCAACTCGTAACTCGTAACAGAGGATTTTCAAGTCACCATTTCCCGCCCCAGATCAAAGGCCTTCAGGTTAATGTCCAGTTTGTTTTCCGGCATAATGGCGGCGATCGTCTCGGCGAACTCCCGCCGCTCCATGGACACCTCCCCGGTGCCGGCCAAAGCCCCGATCAATATGATATTGGCCAGAATGGGTGATCCCAGTTTCATCGCCTCCTCTGTGGCGGGTAAGAGCCAATAGCGGCGGCTGAATTTTTTCAGCCAGGTTTCAATCCGGTCCATGGCGGGGTACTCCTGATCACCGCAGATGACCCCGATGGGCTGCACCGGTCTGGCGTTGGCGATTACCATGATCCCGGGATTTCCGTAAGGGGCCAGAACCCGGAGCGACTCGATCGGTTCCAGGCCTATGATCAGGTGACCCCGACCCGCTGGTATCAACGGCGACCAGGCCCGGTTCTGAGAGATGCGGAGATGACTCATTACCGAACCGCCGCGCTGGGAGGCCCCGAAAGTCTCCCCTATCGTCACATGCAATCCCCGGTTTACCAGAATGTTGGCCAACACCTTGGAGGCCAGAACGTTCCCCTGTCCTCCCACGCCGGTGATAATCAGGTTGTAAGGGTCAGGGGTCTCATTGGTTTTTTCCAATTCAGGCGGCCTCCTTCTTTTGAATGGCCCCTTGGGGGCAGATAGAGACACAGACCCCGCAGCCGGCGCAGAGGACCTCATCCACCCGGGTTTTGTGGGCTGTTTTGTCCCAGGTCAGGGCCGGACAGCGGAAGGCCCTGGTGCAAAGTCGGTTGCAGCCGCAGGAATCACCCAGGCATAAAAGGGGGTCTACAAAGACCTCGAAATTCTTTTTACCTTTTTTCTGGGGACTTAAGGCGCAGGCCTGACGCAGAACCAGGACCTTCACCCCTGGAGGGCTCTCCAGCATGGTCAGAAGTTCCCGCTGGGTTTCTAAAAGATCAAAAGGATCGCCGACCTGCACCTGGGCACCCATGCTTCGGCATATAGCCGCAATGTCCATGGCCGGTGCGGGATGGCCGGTAGCATCGGTGGGGCTGCCGGGGTGGGGCTGGAATCCGGTCATAGCCGTGCCGCTGTTATCCATTATCACAAAGATGGCATTGCACCGGTTGTGCACGGCGTTGACAAGGGACGGCAGCGCGGCATGAAAGAAGGTGGAATCGCCGCAGACTGCCAGCACCGGCTGTTCCAGACCAAAGGCCTCCAACCGTCCGAACCCCGAGGCCAGGCCCGAGCCTGATCCCATGGCGTGCACGGTCTTAACGGTATTGAAGCCGGCCTGCATAGTGCCCAGGGCGTAACAGCCGATGTCGCCGCAGACAAAGCCTTGGCGATCATCCAGGGCCAGGGCATTGTGTATGGACCAATAGGAGGCCCGGTGGGGACAACCGGGGCAGAAGGTCATCATCCGCGGTGGGATAAAGGGCGTCACTTCCTGGCTGACCGCTTCTTGGTAATCCTGGAAGGACAACCGGGTATCTACCCCTAACAGACGACCCAAGGCTCCCATAACCAGGTCCGGAGTGATCTCACCCACCGTAGGTAAACAGTTATTGCGCTTGCCGTGGAAGGCCTTAGGCCCTATTTCGGCCGCCGCCTCGGCGGCCAGGACTTTGACATTCTCCTCCAGGAAGGGTTGCAGGTCCTCCACCACCAGGACCTGGCCACAGATCTTAAGATGCCTTTTCAGTAAGCCGGACGGCAGGGGCCAGGTGGTGGCCAGTTTCAGAAGGCCCACCCGGGAACCTGCCCCGAGCAGATGAATCGCCTCCTGACAATACAAGTTACAAGTAGAACTGGTGATGACCAGCAGTTCCGGCTGCAGCGGTCCACTGTAAGTGTTGAAGGGGGAGGTCTCGAAAATTTCCGCCGCCTGCTTGAGTTTTTCCTGGGTCCGGCGGCGCAAAGGAGCAATCGAAGGAGGTTCATTGGTCACCGGGCCTTCCATCTGGTCCAGTAGGGGACCCTGGAAATGGAAACAGGCCTTGGGTACCTTAAGCTCCGGCAGCTCGCCCAGCCGTACATTGCCGCTGGCATGGGACAGGCGGGTGACGCTACGGACCATCACCACGGTCTTAAGGGTCTCGGATAGATCAAAGGCCCATTTCGTAATCTCCAGGGCTTCCTGGAAATCGCCCGGTTCGAGCATGGGAAATTCCATCAGGCGCGCATAGTGGCGGGAGTCGCCCTCATTGGAGCTGGACAGGGCGCCCGGGTCTTCGCAGGAGATTAGTATCATGGCGCCCCGGGTGCCGTATTGGGCCAGATGCAACAAGAAATCGGAGGCCACATTCACTCCTACCTGCTTCATGGCAGACAAGGAGCGCAGGCCGCTATAACTGGCGGCGGCCGCAACCTCCAGGGCCACTTTTTCGTTTACGGACCATTCCACATAGAGCCCCCGTTCGGCAGCCACCCTGGCCAGGGTTTCCGGTATCTCCGAAGAAGGGGTGCCAGGATAGGCGGCGACCACGTTGACGCCGGCCTCCAGTGCCCCCCGGGCAATGGCCTCGTTGCCCTGGAACAGGCGGATTTCTCCTGCCCGGCCCTGGATGATGTCAGACATGGCTTCCTCCGTTCTCTGGCCCGGTTATCCTCTCCAGGACCTCCGGCGAAAGCCGCAGCATGGCCCGGACCGACTGGTCCGTGGGGTTCACCAACCCCCGCTGCCGGATGGTCTGGAAGGCCCGGCGTTTTTTGCCGGCGGCTGCTTCCAGTAAATGTCCTAAATGGGCTGCCGGCATGGGCTCGACCAACAGCAGTTCCGAGGCCACAGCCTTCTCCAACAGCCTGCGCCCTTGCTCCGTGCGGACTATAAGGGTGTTCCAGCCGGGCCGGCCTTCGAACATGCCAACCGAGAGGTCTGCCCATTCGGAGGTCATATCCGGACAGAGGCCGCAGGTATCAGGGATGAAAGCCCGTATCTCATCCAGCGGTATCTCTAAAATCTCCTCTCCCATATCCACCCGCAGCAGATTGGCCGGCGGCGGAGGAATATCCATGCCCCTGATCCGGGCCAGGTCCAGGCGCCTTGCCAGGAAGGCCCTGAGCGCCCGCTGATCCAGAGACCAGTTGCAAAAAAGCCCGATGACTAAAGAAACCGGGTTGACGAAATCATCCCGGCCCAGGGGGTTGGAACGTATCTTGGCCAGGGCCGTTACCTGGCAGGGGGTGCCTACCAGACCCAGGTTGCGGCGGCCGGCGGCGGCGGCCCGGTTTAAGATCGACAGGGTAGGGGCGGCATTGAACTTGGAGGAGGCGCAAGCCAGGATCTCTTCCGGACTTTCGGCCATAACCGGTAAGGGGCCGTTTTCATCCTGACCCGTGAGCACCGCTGCCTCTATGAGTCCCTGATTGAAAGCCTGGACCATCAGGGCGGAGACTGTACCCCCTCCCTGGAAGGCCCCGGAGGGCATCCCGACGCCCGCTTTGGCTGCCAGGACCTGCTCGTACTTGCCGCCAGGAGCGCCCTGGTAGGGCTGGTTCCAATTCTTTTCCGCCAATTCGTCCAGGTCAACTTCGGCCTTGGGGCAGGCGGCGTAACAACGCCCCTGGGGAAGCTGGCAGGAAAATAACTGGACGGTCCGGCCGCGGTGGTTGCGGAAATAGGGGCATAGATCGACGCAAGCCCCACAGCCGATGCAAAGGCCCCCCCTTTGCACCTCGCTGACCAATTCATTAGCTCCGAATACGCGCATGAGAATCCTCGCCAATCCTCTTTAAGATTTTTTCTTCGCCCATAGCCTATTGCCCCTTAACCTTTTTCAAACTTGAAACCTGGGACATTAAACTTGAAACCCAATCCAGGAACGTTGCCTATCCCCGCCCATGGCCACGGACCGTATCGGACATGGGCGAATAACCCAGGGCCACCGATATTCTTTCCGCGGTCCGTAGCAGATCCCTGGCCAGGATGGGCAGACGCGTCTCATCCTGGATTTTTTCAGGAGAACCGGAAAGGCTGACAGCCCCCAACACCTCGCTGTTGTTGTCAAAAACCGGTGCCCCCATACAGACCAGCCCCAGCAAAGACTCTTCCCGGTCCAGGGCGTAGCCTTTTTTTGCTATGCCCTCGATTTCCTGACGAAAGGAAGCCTCGTCTGTGATAGTACCGTTTGTGAAGCCCGTCAGCTTGTTATTGCTAAGGAATTTTTCCAGATCGGCGCTTGGCAGATGGGCCAGGATGCATTTTCCCAGGGCCGTGGAATGGGCCCGTAACCGGGGACCGACCGAATTAGACATCTCCGGCCGGTTCGGCGGATAGTTGGTCCAGGTGACCAATACCGCGTCATTGTCCCAGAGGGCCACCCGCGTGACCACCGTATGACTGTGAGATAATTCCGTAATCGGTCCTATGGCCTGTTGGTTGAGGTACTGGATCTGGGGCTGCAACATGCCGATTTCGAAAATCTTCAAGCCCAGCTTATATTTTTTGGTCTCGGGGTCCTGAAAAAGAAAACCGCCACGAACCAGGGTCGTCACCAGGTTGTGGGCCGCTCCCTTGGTCACGCCAAGGGTTTGGCTGACCTCGGTTATGCCGACCTGGGTTTTTTGGCGTGAGAAGAGAGAAAAAATGATAAGTGCGTGCCAAACCGATTGAATGATCATTAAGTATCCCGCAATGGGTTGATCAGCTTAAAAAGTATTGATTTACACAGCATCTAAACCCAGTTTAGTAATAATGAACAGTGTATATAAAAGTAAAAACAAAGTGTCAAGTGAAAAAAAAGAATTTTTCTTGTTGACTCTCTTGAGTTTTTGAAGCTATATGAGAGATGATTCAGGAGTTATAAATAACCTTATGCCCAAACGGACTGAAAAAACAAAAACCGGACGTTCCCATACCCCCAAAGGGATAGCCACCCGGACGGCCATATTGGATACGGCCCAGGAAGTCTTCAAAGACACGGGTTATTACAGCTCATCGGTCTCTGAGATTACTCGTCGCAGCGGGGTTTCCATGGGGACCTTTTATCAGTATTTCAAAAACAAGGAACAAATCTTTCAGGAACTGAGCGACCTGATCATCGCCCGGTTTTGGGAGCAGGCCAACGCCCTGTCAACGGAGAATAAAGGCCCCGAAGAACGTCTGGCCCAGGTAGTCCGGCTCCTTTTCAATCACCTTTCCGCTCATTTTTATTTTCACCGGATGCTCGGCGAATTCGAACTGATTGATCCGGTGACCATCGGATATTACGATTCCATCACCCGCTTTTACCGAAGATTCTTTCGAAAAGAAATGGGCATGGGATTTATACGTCCTCTGGATCCCAACCTGATCGCTTACGGCCTTTTGGGGATCGTCTATTTTCACTTGCTGGACTGGAAACCGGAGGGCAAAATGCACAAAACCGATCAACTGCTGCATTGGACCCTGGACCTGCTCCGAAAGGGTATCAGTGGTCCCAAGCCCTGGGGCAGGCCCCTGGACCTGGCGCTTTCCGCCTTCCCGGAAAAACTGACGGCCCTGCTCGGCCCTCAGGAGGATTCCGCCCAGGACCATTCGACCAAGCGGGCCATTTTTCAGGCCGCAGAGAAGGTTTTCGGCCAGCATGGTTTTAACAGGACCAACATTTCCGAGATTACCCGGCTGGCCGGCGTGGCCCAGGGAACCTTTTACATCCATTTTAAGAGCAAGCGGGATCTCCTTGAAGGCTTTGTCCGCTACCTGAGTCGGGAATTGCGCCGGACATTAAAATTAGCCACCGAAGGCCTTGAGGATCGACGGGATAAAGAACGGGAGGGGATGTTGACCTTTTTCCGCTTTCTGCGGCTCCACAGCCCGATTTACCGGGTGATTGCCGAAAGCGAAACGGTCGGCCAGGAGATGGGTATGTGGTATTATAAAAAGTTGGCGGAAGGATACATTTCCGGCCTGAAGAAGGGGATAAAGAAAGGGGAAATTCGGGATCTCCCGGTGGATTTCCTGGCCCGGTCCCTTATGGGGTTTAATCACATGATCGGTCTGAAGTGGTTGGTCTGGAAATCATTTCCACCGGCGGAATTTCCCAAACCACTCTTGAACGAGGCTATTCAATTGGTCATGGATGGGATTGCCCCCTCCTGAAATAAATCATCCCGTCCATTTTTTTCTTGACAGGATGGAACGGATATTAGTAGATTCCTGACAGATGGTTCACCTTTCAGCTTTTTATGTAAACCCGAAATTTTTTAATGAAAACAAAAAAAATAGAATCGGCCCTGGTGATAGGAGGCGGCTCCGGTATGGGCCGGGCTGCGGCTGAGGCCCTGGGTAACCTGGGTGTCCGGATTTTTGTTGCCGACTTCGATCTAAAGGCCGCCGAGGAAACGGTTAAGGCCATAATAGATAAGGAGGGCCAGGCCGGGGCTTTTAAAGTGGATGTGTCCAGCAGCCGGTCCGTCAGCGATCTCTTTGTTTCCTTGAGGGAACAAACCGGCCGTTTGGATCTGATGGTCAATACCGCAGCCATTCTCGGTCAGACCCTGCCCATTGAAGAAATGGATGATGCCGAATGGCGCCGGATGATGGCCGTCAATCTGGACGGCATGTTTTTTTGCTGCCGGGAAGCGGTGCGCTGGATGAAAGAACATCAGACCGGACGTCTCATCCTGTTCAGTTCAGTGGCTTCCTTAACCCCGACACCAGGATCTCTTCATTACAGCACCTCCAAAGGAGGGGTGAACATGATGGGCCGGACCCTGGCCCAGGAAGTCGCCAAATATAATATCCGGGTCAATATCATTGCCCCGGGCTACATAGAAACTCCTATGCTGCAAGGTCTTCCTGAAGGCTTTGCTGACTATGTCCTTAAAAAAACCCCTCTGAAACGAATGGGTGAGGTAGATGAAATCGCCGGACTGGTGGCCTTTCTGGCCTCTCCTGAAGCCGATTTTTTTACAGGCCAGGTTTTCAGCCCCAACGGGGGGTGGGTGATTTAGTGTGAAAAGAGAGTTTGAATTTCGGATTGCGGATTGCGGAATTTGAAAGAAATCATTTTCATGCTTCGTGGTGCATGAAAGGGCATAAGGATTCAGTATGTCTAAAACCTTTTCTTTGCTTCAGGTAGAACCTCAAAAAGAGATCTGCCGGGTTACTATTAACCGGGTAAAAGACCGGAACTCCCTCAACACGCCCCTCATGCAGGAATTGGAGGCGGTACTTACCGAAGCGGAGAAGACGCCGGCCCGAGCCGTGGTTTTTACCGGCGGCGGAGACACCTATTTTATCGGCGGGGCCGATGGTGTGGAAATGATGCAACTGGACCCGGAAGGGGCTTCAGCCTTTTCAGCCCGGATTCAGAAACTCTTCAACCGGATGGAGGAAAGCCCCCTTATTTTAGTGGCTGCCATCAACGGCCTTTGTTTCGGAGGCGGCTTAGAGTTCGCCCTGGCCTGCGATTTTCGTATTGCCGATGAGACGGCTCGTATTGGACTGCCCGAGGTGAAGGTGGGCCTCATTCCCGGCGGAGGGGGCACCCAACGTCTGCCCCGGCTGGTGGGTCCGGGCCGGGCCATGGAGATGATCCTGAGCGGCCGGTTGTACAAGGCTGAAGAGGCCTTAACTCTGGGGCTGGTTCACCGGGTAACCCCTGACGATAAACTCCTTTCTGAAGCCGCAGCCTTTTTAGAACCGATCCTTAAAAATCCCCAGTATGCCCTGATCCAGGCCAAAAGGGCCGTGCGGGCATCTCAAAACACGTCCCTTGCCGAAGGGCTCCGAATCGAAACCGAAGAATTCAAAAAATGCTTTATGAACGATTTTTTCGTTAAGCTCATGTGCCATCAGCTTAAAACCGGCCTGCTGCAAACCACGTCCCAGTTGCCGGATGGGATCTGTAAAGAGAAGGGGTGATTATTGTGAAAGTCCTTGGAATTGCCGGAAGCCTGCGGTCGAGAAGTAATACCCTTCAGTATGTAAAAACGGCTTTAAAGGTCCTTGAGGGGGAGGGTATCAGCACCGAATTGATTTCTCTCCGGGGGAAAAAAATCAGTCCTTGTACGGGCTGTTATGACTGCGCCCGGAAAAAGAAGGGGGTCTGCAGTATCAAAGGGGACGATTTCAATGAGATCCTGTCTAAGATGCGTCAGGCGGATGGTATTATCCTTGGTTCCCCGGTCTACCTCAGTTCGGTGGTGCCCCAGATGATGGCCCTTCTGGCCCGGGCTACCTTCGTATCCTACTGGAGTGATCAATTTTTTACCGGAAAAGTGGGCGGCCCCATCACCGTGGCCCGAAGGGCCGGTCACAATATGGCCTTCTCCCAGCTCCTGCTCTGGTTCTTCTTGAATGGACTTATAGTTCCCGGTTCCACCTATTGGAACGTCGGAATGGCCGGTGCCGGCGGGGCCAGGGACGCTGAAAAGGATGCCGAAGGTCTCCTGACTGTAACCAACTTTGCCCACAATATGGCCGGGCTGATGAAGAAGATTTTTTAGGGGGTTTGATGGAAGCACAGGGTATCGGCTTCTGGTTGAATAAAAGGGCGCTTCAGATGGGGGATAAGGAAGCCCTGGTGGAAGGCGGCCGCCGTCTCAGCTATGGGGAGCTCAATCGGCGGGTCAATCGGCTTTCCGGCGGTCTTCAGGCCATGGGCCTTAAATACGGCGACCGTCTGGCCCTTTTGGCCTATAATGGTCTGGAATACGTGGAGGTAATTTTTGCCGCCGCCAAATTGGGCCTCCTGTTGGTCCCCTTGAATTGGAGGCTTTCCCCCTCGGAACTGGCCTTCAACCTCACGGACAGTGAAACCCGTGCCTTGATCTTCGATCCGGGATTCACCGAGACCGTTAAAATCCTTAAAGATCAATCTCCCATTAACCGGATGCTGGTCTTCGGGAAGGAAGAGGCCTTAGAGGCCGCAGCTTACGAGCAGATCCTGGCCGGGCAATCGGAGGATGAACCGGAGGCGGATAAGCTAATCGGTTTGGATACCCCCCACATCATTATGTATACGGCCGGGACTACGGGCCGGCCCAAAGGGGCGGTCTTGACCCAGGGGGCCGGTTTCTGGAATGCCGTCAACCTGTCGCTGGACATAAACTTCACCCCCGATGACCGCGATCTGCTGGTCCTGCCCATGTTTCATATCGGCGGTATCGGTCTGTTTACCCTGCCGGTTCTTTATGCCGGCGGGACTGTTGTTCTTCTGCGCACCTTTGACCCGGCCGAGACCCTGAGATTGCTCAAAGAAGAAAAGATCACCCTGTTTTTCGGAGTACCGGCCGTCTTCCTCTTTTTGATCCAGCATCCGGACTTCGATCCCGGTGTTTTTAAAAATGTGCGTCTGGTCATGAGCGGTGGTGCGCCCTTACCGCTCAGCCTGGTCCATCAGTACCACCAGGCCGGCATCGTACTCCAGCAGGGCTTTGGCATGAGTGAGGCCGCCCCGAGTATTTCCACCTTGAGAAAAGAGGTTTCCCTTAAAAAGGCCGGTTCCATCGGCCGGGCCTTGTTTCACGTCGAAGTCCGGGTGGTGGATGATGATTTGAAAGACCTGCCCGTGGGTGCAGTGGGAGAGCTGGTTATTCGGGGTCCTAATCTGATGCAAGGGTATTGGAACAGGCCCGAGGCCACCAGGGAGGCCTTTTCCGGAGGCTGGTTTCACACCGGCGATCTGGCCCGTATGGATGAAGAGGGCGACCTCTATATCGTCGAACGCAAGAAGGATATGTTCATTTCCGGCGGGGAAAATGTCTATCCGGCCGAAGTGGAGAACGCTATTTATGAGCTTCCGCAGGTTTCCGAAGCAGCCGTTATCGGCCTGAAGGATCAAAAATGGGGGGAAGTCGGCAAGGCGGTGGTGGTCCTTAAAGCAGGAGAAAAACTCTTGGCCGAAGAAATCCTCCATCACCTTAAGAGCCGGCTGGCCAAATACAAAATTCCCAAGGAGGTGGTGTTTATCAGCCAGTTGCCGCGCAATGCCGCTGGCAAGGTTTTAAAGACCGTGCTCAAGGAAAAATTCGGGTAAACTGGATACCGGATGCTGGATGCCGGATAAAACCATGTTAGGACCTTATTATTACTACAGCGATTTTTTTTTACTGATGGGCACCCTTATCCGTCATTCCGGCATGGTTAAAGCCGGAATCCAGGGACTTTGATTTTCTCATTTTTTTGAAAAATCTGGATTCCCGATAAAGACATTCGGGAATGACGAAAAAAGTGTCGTTGCAGTGTTAATTTGTAACCCGTAAGAGCGGCTCTTAGAGATGAATGCTCAGAGGTATTTTGTAAAAATCAAAATTTAATTCAAAGGAGGAGAACCATGAGTGTTAGAAAAATGTTGACAGTTTTGGTGGCGGTTTCTTTGGCGTTAGGTGCAGGGCTGGGCGGCGCAATAGCTGCAGAGCCGATCAAAATCGTTCAGGTCGTGGATTTGACCGGGCCGTTGGAGGCTTACGCCAAACAGTCTGTTAATGGGTTCCAACTGGGCTTGGAGTACGCCACCAAGGGCAGCATGAAGGTCCTGGACCGACCGATCAAGGTCATCATCAAAGACACCCAATTCAAACCCGATGTGGGCAAACAGATGCTTACCGAGGCCTTCAAGGATGACAAGGCAGACATAGCCGTAGGCGGAGTCTTTTCGGCCGTGGCCATGGCCATGCTTCCTGTGGCCAAGGAGTTCAAAAAGATCCTGATCGTTGAACCGGCCGTGGCCGATTCCATCACCGGAGAGGCCTGGAACCGCTATATCTTCCGCACGGGCCGTAATTCCTCTCAGGATGCCATCTCTAACGCCGTGGCCATAGCCCAACCCGGTGTCTTCATCGCCACCCTGGCCCAGGATTATGCCTTTGGCCGGGACGGTGTCAAGGCGTACAAAGAAGCGGCCGAGGCCAAAGGGGCCAAGATCGTCCATGAAGAATATGCCCCGGTCGCCACCACCGATTTCACCGCGCCGGTTCAGCGAATCATTCAGGCCATGAAATACCTGAAGGGCGAAAAATATATCTTCATCATCTGGGCCGGAAAGGGGAATCCCTTCTCCATCGTCGGAATGGGATTGGATAAATATGGTATCAAGGTCACCACTGGCGGCAACATCCTGGATGCCATGGCCCTTTACAAGCCCCTGGTGGGGATGAAGGGAGCCATTTACTATTACTACGATATCCCTAAAAACCCGATAAACGACTGGCTGGTCAAAGAACATCAGAAACGGTTTCATGCCCCGCCGGATTTCTTTACCTGCGGCGGTTTTTCAGCGGCCATAGCTGTTGTGGCAGGCCTGACCAAGGCCGGAACCACCGATACCGAAAAATTGATCACGGCCATGGAAGGGATGCATTTTCAGACGCCTAAAGGGGAAATGGTCTTCAGGGTTGAGGATCATCAGGCCCTTCAATCCATGTATGCCTTCAAGATCAAAGTGGATCCCAATGTCAAATGGGCCATCCCCGAGCTGGTTAAAGAATTTACCTGGAAGGACATGAACGTCCCGATCCGCATTAAGAAGTAAATTTTTGGGAAGCGGCGCTCCGGGGATTCGGGGCGCCGCCCCATTAGAGCTTTGAAATGGCACTTTGTTGTAATTGGTTATTTGTGATGGCTACGTAAACCCGTCATTCCCGCGCAGGCGGGAATCCAAAACAGACGTAACAATTAAAAACACTGGATTCCCGTCCCCGATTAAGACATTCGGGGATAAGCTTCCACGGGAATGACGCACTGCGGGTTTCGGCGATTTTTTACGAATTCATCATCTGTAAAAGTCATGCAAACCCCAATAGATTCATCAGGAGACGGGAATGAACCCTTCGCCGCTTATCGAAACCAGGGATCTGACTATCAGCTTCGGCGGCAATATCGCCGTCAATAAGGTCAACCTCAAGGTGGAGCCTTATTGTCTCAAGTCCCTTATCGGCCCCAATGGGGCCGGAAAGACCACCCTGTTCAATTTAATCAGTGGCCAGTATCGACCTACGGCCGGAAAGGTTTTTTTTAAAGGCCAGGATATCACCGGTCTCGGCCCGGCCGAGCGGACCAAGTTAGGGTTGGGGCGGTCGTTTCAGTTAACCAATATCTTTCCTACCCTGAGTGTCCTGGAAAATGTCCGGGTGGCCCTGCAGTCCAAGGCCGATGTGGGGCTGGTTTTCTGGCGCTACTACCGTGCCTTTAGCGATCTGGAAGATCAGGCCTACCAATTGCTCAAACAGGTCCTGCTGAGCGAACGCTGGGCCGATGACGCCGTCAGCCTGACCCATGGTGAAAAGCGCAAGTTGGAAATCGCCATCCTCCTGGCCCTGGATTCGGAAGTACTGCTCTTAGATGAACCTACGGCCGGTATGAGTTTGGAGGAGGTGCCGGCCATCCTGGATATCATCCAACAGATCAAGGCCGGCCGAAACCGGACGATCCTGCTGGTGGAGCATAAATTTGATATGATCATGGCCGTCTCCGACACGATCGCCGTGCTCAAAGACGGCAGCCTCCTCTGCGACGGTTCGCCCCAGACCATTGCCCAGAACCAGGAGGTACAGGAAGCCTATTTAAGCGGAGGAGTGAAGCATGACTGAACCGATCCTGTCTCTTAGCGATGTCCATACCCACATTCTGCAGCACCATATCCTTCAGGGGGTCTCCTTTGAGGTCAAACCGGGCAGGGCCACCGTGCTCCTGGGAAGAAACGGCGCCGGGAAATCCACCACCCTGCGGACCATCATGGGCCTCTACCCGGCCACAGCGGGCACGATAAAATTTTCCGGCCGTTCCATTCAGAATCGGCGGCCTTTCGAAATCGCCCGTCTGGGTATAGGGTATGTCCCCGAGGACTTTGCCGTGCTTTACACCCTGACCGTGGAAGAAAATTTTCGTCTGGCCATGTTCAAGGAAAGCGCAGAAAGTTGGAAAAGACTGGAAGAGATCTTTAAACTGTTTCCGGACCTTAAAAAGTTCCGCCAATCCAAGGCCGGGGTCCTGTCCGGAGGCCAGAAACAGATGCTGGCCATCGCCCTGGCCCTGGTTCTCGATCACCAGATCGTTTTGATCGACGAACCCTCAAAGGGCTTGGCCCCCGTGGTGGTGGAACATCTCGGGGAGTCGCTCAATCAAATCAGGGAAACCACCACTATTGTCTTAGTGGAACAAAATTTCTACTTAGCCAGCAAGGTGGGACAGGATTACTTTATCCTGGATGACGGCCGTGTGGTCCACCAGGGTCTCATGGAAGATTTGGCCCATGATCTTGAATTAAAACAAAAATACTTGGGCATAGCCTGACGGGGGGATGAAATGATGGTTGAGGCAAGGCCGGCAGGTTCGGCGAATCTTGGAAGTTTGGATTATCGGAAAACAGGCGGCTGGATTCTGGCCATAGGCGTCTGGTTGGTTCCCCTTTTATGGACCGATCTGACCACTTATTTGACTTTGACCATCGCCGGGGTGACCATGGGGGTCCTCCTCTTCCTGACCGCCTCGGGTCTGACGGTCATCTTCGGCCTGATGGATGTGCTCAACCTGACCCACGGGGCCTTTTTTGCCTGGGGGGCCTATGCCGGGTTTTCCCTTTTGGGGTATCTGAATAAGATAGGCTGGGTGGAGATGGCCACCCTGGGTCAAAGCATCGGAAGTCTGGTGCTGGTCCTGTTCCTCTCCCTGTTGGTGGGGGCCATATTAGGCCTGATTCTGGAAAAATTTATCATCCGTAAGACCTATGGGAATCATCTCAAGCAGATCCTCATCACCATGGGTGCGGCCTTAGTCATGACCGAGATCATCAAGATCTTTTGGGGGCCTAACGATGAGGCCATCGGGGTGCCGGCGGCCTTTCAGAACTCCTGGGACTTGTTTGACGTTATGGTGAACAAGTTCCGGGGTGTGGCCATCCTGGTGGGCGGCCTGGTCTTTGTGGGCATTCAATTAGTCCTCCGGAAGACC
>JACRBX010000078.1 GCA_016219225.1 Deltaproteobacteria bacterium | reverse complement strand
CGGATAGAGAAAAAGGGCATTAAACGAACCTTTTTACCCCTGAAAAGGTGCCTCTAAGGAGAATACCGATGCCACGAGCCAAACGATTTGGCGCAACTATCCACCCCGCTGAAATCAGGATTAGGATTCGCCGGGAACAGGGCGCATCTTACAATTAGAACCATCCGCCCTGCGTAAACCCGACGAAATAAATGCCCCGACTCATCTATCCAGTAATGGTGCTCATCTGCCCGGAAGTCTTTACCATTTGCCCCAGACCGCAGTCGTAGATTCGAAAGATCAGAAGCCGATAATCGATCCCGATTTCATTTACAGCAATGTCGCGAATAGGTTGACCATGCTTATTGGTGACGTTCGCAAGGTTTGGGTTGATCGGGATGATAAGCGAGAAACGTTAACACTTCAGGTTACGGGAATAGATGGAGCGGATCATCCTGCTCTGTCTTTGTCTGATGGGACTCTTCGTTTTCTTGCACTATCAGTCCTCGAATTGGACGTCACAGATCAGGGGTTGATTTGTCTTGAAGAGCCTGAAAACGGGATACACCCTGAACGTATTCCGGCTATGCTGCAACTGCTTCAAGACATAGCAACAGACCCTGATGAACCGGTAGACGAAAATAATCCTTAAAAATTTTATGAATGTCCCCTTCGAAGTCCCCTTCGATCTCGGTAACCTTCTTATCATACGGGTTTAGGTCTGTTTTGAAGAATTTTACCAGGCTGCCGTCGAGTTCGGAGCGGCGCAGCTATCCGGCAACTGAACAGGCATCCTGCTGACCTCTTTTTTGCCGCTTATATATATTTTAACCTTTATTATTTTAATAGAGTCAAATCTATAAAAAAGGATTAAGGCGATTAAAAAACGTATGGGGAGAGAGAAATGAAAAAGATAGTTATGTCATGGATTATATTAGGGATGGTATTAGCATCTCTCAGTGGATGTTTTATACACCATTGGCATGACGATGGCGGATACCGTGGACATGATAGGGAAAGAGGCGACCGATATGAATATAGAAGATAATGCCGAATGTTGCAAAAAATCAGCATTCTTTATTACGAAAGGGTTCCTGGGTGATCGTCCACCTGTTTGGAGGCTCGATGGGGAGGGAGGTGAACTCCAGAACCGGTGTGTTTAGCATTTGTGAAATAATATGGAATCGCCGGGTGAATATTATCTGGAAATTTTTTAAAGAGGAAAAACAAATCTTGGTTGTCGATGCTTATTTTTTAATTAAAATGGAGTGGAAAAAATGAAAAGGTTATTTTTCGGAACTGTGCTTTTAGCGATAGTAATGGCAGTTCCCAATCAAACAATGGCCAGAGTGGATGTAAATATCAATATTGGTCTGCCGCCGCTCATCGTGTTTGCCGAGCCACCGGAATTGATAGTGCTGCCGGAGACGTATGTCTATGTTGTCCCTGATGTAGAGGCGGACATCTTCTTCTTTGATGGCTGGTGGTGGCGTCCTTGGGAAGGGCGCTGGTATCGATCACGGTACTATGACAGAGGTTGGGCCTACTATCAAAGGGTTCCCTCTTTCTATCACGAGATACCCTCAGGCTGGAGGAATTACTACAAGGAGCATCATTGGAGAGGTCATCCGTGGAACTACAGACGAATACCTCATCATCAAGTTCGACGGACTTGGAGGGACTGGGAAAGGAGTCGGTATTGGGAGAAGCAGCAAACTTGGGATGTCCAAGGTTTGCAGCCCCGAACAAAATCACCACACCCGTCTCGGGAGTTCCAACCGGAGCGCTCCCAGCGGCAATATCGGGAAACAGCACCACTACCCCATGAGGGCAGACCAGAGCGCCAACAGGAACATCGAGAAAACCGTTAAAGTCGGGCAGATGTCATAGGGGTCTGAACCGATCCTCAGCAACGGCGCTATCCTTGATGAGATCCAGCGGGCACCCGAGATCCCCTCCTATATTCAGGACATCGTTGACGCAGAAAAGAGTCCGGAGCGATTTATTCTGACCGGCAGCAAACAGTTTGAAGTGATGAACACCATCAGCCAAACCCTTGCCGGCAGGACAGCGCTTCTCAAGCTCCTGTCTTATGAGGAATTCTCGATCTCTTTTTTCTTGACATCTTATGACCATGTGGTCATAATTGCTTCCCATGAAAACGCTGCCCCCCGCCATCCAGGTCCAATCCACCTTTCTCAATCTCCCGGAGGAAAAAAAGAGCCGGATCATAGAAACGGCTATCCATGAATTTGCCGAGAAGGGCTATGAGGGGGCCTCGATCAACACCATGGTCGGGCGTCTTGGAATTTCCAAGGGCTCCATCTTTCAATATTTCAATAACAAAAAGAGCCTTTTTTTCTATGTCTTTGATTATGCCGTCGGCCTGGTCAAAAGGACCCTGGTCCAGGTCAAAGAGGAAACGGAACAGGAAGAGGTCTTTGACAGGATCCGGAAGTCTCTCCTGGCCGGGATCGATTTCATTCAGAAACATCCGCATATTTATCGGATTTACCTCAACCTTCAACTGGGGAACGATACCCCTTTCCGGACAGAAATTATTCATAAAATAAGGTTGTTTTCCGGTGAATATTTAAGTTCCTTGTTGCGGCAAGGGATGGAGCGGGGAGAGATTTCAAACCAAATCGCCTTAAACCAGGCTGTTTTTTTATTGGATGCGGTTTTGGACCGGTTCCTGTTGGCCTATACCGTGCCTTATCTTTCCCGGGAAGATAAGATTTATAAAGCCCCCCGAAAAACCATCGAAGAATGGGCCGCCGGTCTTACGGAACTGCTCCGTAAAGGCCTTCAGGGGTAATTTTTTTGTTCTAATAATGACCATATGGTCACAAGAGGGGTTATAGCACTATGTTAGCAGAAATCAGAGATCCCGATCTTAAAAAGATCGGTGAAAAAATCAATAACCATGAACGGCTGAATCAGGATGACGGCCTGATCCTTTATAATACCGGTGACCTTTTGGGGCTGGGGATTCTGGCTAACCGGGTCCGGGAGGCAAAGAACGGTAACCGGGCTTATTTCATCATCAATCAGCACATCAACTATTCCAATATCTGCCGGAACCGCTGCCGGTTTTGCGCCTTCGGAAAAGACCCGGATGATCCGCAGGCCTATCAAATGAGTCTGGATGAAATCGAGGCCAAGGTCCGCGAACGTCTGACAGATCCCATAAGCGAAATCCATATCGTGGGCGGCATCCACCCCGATCTCCCCTTTTCCTATTACCTGGAGATGCTGGAAAGGATTAAAGCCCTCCGTCCTGAAGTGCATATCCAGGCCTTTACCGCCGTGGAGATCGCCCATTTGGCTGAATTGGCAGGCAGGCCGGTAAATGAAACCCTTTCCATCCTGGCCGAGGCGGGTCTGGGTTCCCTGCCGGGAGGCGGTGCGGAAGTGTTCAGCCCGCGAATCCGGGAGGCCCTCTGTGCTAAAAAACTCTCTTCCAAAAACTGGCTGGCCGTCTCTATGACCGCCCATCGAATGGGGATCAAGACCAATGCCACGATGCTTTACGGCCACATGGAAACCCTGGAAGAACGAGTGGACCATCTCCTGGCCCTTCGTCAGGCCCAGGATGAGACCGGAGGATTTCTGACCTTCATCCCCCTGGCCTTTCATCCCAAAAACACCGAAATCGATCACTTCAACGGGACGACCGGTCTGGACGATCTGAAAAATATCGCCGTAGCCCGCTTGATGCTGGATAATTTCCCCCATATTAAATCCTTCTGGATCATGATCGGACCCAAGCTGGCCCAGATTTCCCTCTCTTTCGGGGCGGACGATATCGACGGTACGGTCATCGAAGAACGCATCACCCATATGGCCGGGGCCGAAACGGCCCAGGCCATGACTCGCGATGAGATCCTGCATTTGATCCGGGAGGCCGGGCGGGAACCGGTGGAGCGGGGTACGTTGTATAACCAATTGAATAGCTGAAAGCTTAAATTAGGACGCCGATTTTCACCGATACTCGCAGATAATTATTCTATTTTATCCTGGCAATCTGCACGATCGGCCCTCTGCCGATCCGAGTTCATCGGCGTCCAAAATGGAAATTCCTATGCTTTTGAATTCTCAAGGAAAATAATGTAATGCGTCTAACATATAATGAAGCCCTTCAATGGTACCAAAAAGATCTTCTGATTCTCGGGCAGGCCGCTCAGGACTACCGGCTTTCCCTTCATCCGGAGCCGATCGTCACCTATGTGGTGGACCGGAATATCAACTATACCAATGTCTGTATCTCGGGCTGTCGTTTTTGTGCTTTTTTTCAGCCCCTGGAATCCCCTTCCGCCTACGTCCTTTCACAAGAAGCATTGGGGCGTAAGATTGAGGAAACTATTGACTTGGGCGGCACCCAAATCCTCCTCCAGGGCGGCCTGCACCCGCGGCTTTCGCTCGAATATTATGAAGGGCTGATCAGTTGGATAAAAGGGCACTACCCGATCCATGTTCATGGATTTTCTCCACCGGAGATCCTGCACATGTCAAAGATTTCCGGTTTATCCATTGCCGAAGTCCTTGGCCGGCTGAAAGAATCCGGGCTGGGGTCCATCCCCGGCGGCGGGGCCGAAATCCTCTCCGAACGGGTCAGGAAACTGATCTCTCCGAAAAAGGGATCAGCCGCTGACTGGCTCAACGTCATGGAAACGGCCCATGGTCTGGGGTTGAAGACCACGGCCACCATGATGTTCGGACATATAGAAACCGTGGAAGAACGCATCGATCACCTGTTCGCCATCAGGGATCTTCAGGACCGGACCGGCGGGTTTACGGCCTTTATCCCCTGGACCTTTCAACCGGGGCATACGGAACTCCCCTTAACGGAGGCCAAAGGGGTGGAATATTTGCGGATGCTGGCCTTGTCGCGCCTGGTTCTGGACAATGTCCCTAATATCCAGGCCTCCTGGGTGACTCAGGGGCCGAAAGTGGCCCAGGTGGCCCTTTATTTCGGGGCTAATGACCTGGGCAGCACTATGATCGAAGAAAACGTGGTGGCCGCTACCGGAGTGGCCCACCGCCTTTCTTTGCCCGAGATGAGACGGTTGATTGAGACGGCCGGTTTTGAGCCCTGTCAGCGGGATACTTTTTATAACAAGGTCGAACAAAAATGCCGGAATTAGCCATCATTGCCCGGGTCGGGGCCCATAAACCGCTCATCGCTTCCGGGGCCTGGGAAGAAAAGGCCCTGCGGCTGGAAACCCCTTTTGGCCAAAGTGCTCCCCTTCATTTTCTTCGTTATCAGGACATCCCTTTCGTGGTCCTTTCCCGGCATGGCGAAGAGGGCTACAGCCTGTCCGCCCCTTTTGTCAATGATCGGGCCAACATCTGGGCCTTGAAAGAAGCGGGAGTCGGCCGCATCCTTTCCTGGTCGGCGCCGGGATCTCTGAACCCCGCTTTTGCTCCAGGGGACCTTTGCCTGGTCGATGATCTGATTGATGAAACCCGTTCCGGTCCCGGAACCTTTTTTGAGGGAAAGGGGATCGGGGTTATCCGCCAGAACCCGGTTTTTTGTCCGGATCTCAATAATAAGATGGCCGACTCTTTAGAGAAATCCTCCTTCCGGTTGCATCGTACCGGGATTTATGTCTCCGTTGAAGGCCCCCGGATGGAGACACCGGCGGAAATACGCAAATTCAGACTCTTCGGCGGGGATTTGATCGGTATGAACCTGGCCCCGGAAACTTTTTTGGCCAGGGAATTGGAAATGTGTTACGGGGCCCTCTGTTATCCTGTTAATTTCGCCGAAGGGATGTTGGACCGGCCCTATCAGCCCGGGGTCCTCTTTGAAGGGCTTTCTTCTCCCGAAGAAATGGCTTTGGTCAAAAGGGTCGAAGAGGCCTTCCCCGGGTTGATCCTTTCCATCCTTTCCAAAGTCCACAAAAGCCCTGGGAACTGTTTCTGCCGTCAGTCCATGCAGCGCTACAAGGAACGGGGGGACATCGGCCCGGATTTTCGGACCTGGATCAAATAAGGCAATGCGGATTTCGGATTGCGGATTGCGGAGTAAAAAACTTTAAATCTCTACCATGGAAACAGATATTATTTTTTATAAGGCCCGTTGGGTTTATCCGGTCGAATCCCCTCCAATAGAAAACGGGGTGGTGACTGTTTCTCAGGGAAAAATAATCTCTGTCGGGGATAACAGAAGGGTCAAGGATCAAGGAAAGCTTACCGATTTGGGGGACGGGGTCATTTTCCCGGCCTTAATCAATGCCCATACCCATCTGGAACTTTCGGCCTTAAAAGGACGTTTAAACCCCGGACTGGGTTTTTTATCCTGGGTCAGGGGCTTATTGGCCATCAGGGAATCGTTGACGGAAGTTGAGCGGCTTTCGGCCATTCAAACCGCCGTTAAAAATCTCCATCGCTTTGGAACCATTGCCGTGGGAGACTGGACCGGTTCTTTGGGGGGTAATGGATTTGAATCGCCCGATGGATTGGTTCGATGCGCCTTTTACGAAGTCATCGGCTTTTTGGATCAGACCCTCACCTTACCGGCCTCCCTTACCTCCAACTCCGAACTCCGAACTCCGAACTCCCTCCGGGGCGTAGACCCCTCTGGGCCGGAGCCCGAACTCTCCCCCCCTGATTCCGCAATCCGCAATCCGCATTCCGCAATCAACTGGGCCAGAGCCCGAACTCTGTATTCCGAACGCTCTGTCCCTGATTCCGCAATCCGCAATCCGCAATCCGCAATCAACTGGTTGTCCCTCGGCGCCCATGCCCCCCACACTACCTCCTCCAGAGCCATACAATCCGCCAAAACCTGGACTAATGAACACTGCCTTCCCCTTTCCATTCATGTCGCTGAATCGATTGAAGAGGAAGAATTCCTTTTCACCGGTCAGGGCCCCTGGCGGGAGTTTCTGCAGGAACGGGGAAGGGGCATTGAAAACTGGGCATCTCCAAAGAAGAACCCGGTTGCCTATTTAGAGAGCCTGGGGGTCCTCGATAAAAAAACGCAATGCATCCATCTGACCCGGGCCGTCAGGAATGACCTTGAAATCTTAAAGGACAAGAGGGCCCAAATAGTGGTCTGCCCCCGGAGTAATTATTTTATTTCCCGGTCCCTGCCCCTGCTTCCGGACATGCTGCAACTTAATCTGGCCCCGGCTCTCGGAACCGACAGCCTGGCCAGTAATCAGGATCTCAGTCTCTGGGAAGAAATGGCCTTTGTGCATCGATCCTTCCCGGGAATAGACCCAAGATTGATCCTTGAAATGGCCACCCTAAATGGGGCCCGGGCCCTAAACCTCGAAGATCATTTAGGGAGCCTTGCTCCGGGGAAAAAGGCCGGGATGCTTTTTCTGCCCCTTGAAAAATGCCCGGCCAAAGAATTTCCGGAGGCAATGATATACTCCCGGGGAAAAGATCTTCTCTGGCTCGATGTTGAGCCTTATCCGTCACTCGCCACCCGTCACTCGTCACATTAAAAAGGAGTTGTATGGCCTATCCTGATTTAAACACCTTTATCAATAAATTAGAAGCCCTGGGGGAACTGGTCCGCATCCGGGAACCCCTCGATCCTTACCTGGAAATCTGTGAAGTTACTGACCGGGTTTGTAAAGCCGGGGGACCGGCCCTCCTTTTTGAATCCGTCAAAGGAAAAGAATTCCCGGTCCTGACCAACCTTTTTGGCTCCATGAAGAGGATGTGCCTGGCCCTGGAGGTCGATCATCTGGATCAGGTGGGAGAAGAAATTAGCGCTTTGCTCAAGACCGAGCCGCCCAGAACCTTTCGCCAGAAATTAAACCTGATTCCCAAGTTAAAGCGCTTAAGGGGCCTTCTTCCCAAGACCGTCAGCCAGGCCCCCTGCCAGGAGATCGTTATCCGGGAAAATCCGGACCTTTCCCCTTTCCCGATCCTGACCACCTGGCCTATGGATGCCGGCCCTTTCATCACCCTGCCCCTGGTCATAACCAAAGATCCTCAGAACGGCCGGCGCAACGTGGGGATGTACCGACTCCAGGTTTTTGACCACCAGACCCTGGGCATGCACTGGCAAACCCATAAGGGCGGGGCACAACACTTCCGGATAGCCGAAGCGGAAGGCAAAGATCTGCCGGTGGCCGTTGTTCTCGGACCTGACCCGGTCCTGACCTATGCGGCCACGGCCCCGCTGCCCGAGGAAATGGATGAATTCATGTTAGCCGGATTCCTCCGACATGAACCGGTCCATTTGGTCAAGTGCCTCACGGTCGACCTGGAAGTCCCGGCCAATGCCCAGATCGTTATCGAGGGAGTGGTCAAAACCGGCGAACGCCGGCGGGAAGGGCCTTTTGGCGATCACACCGGTTATTATTCTCCGGCCGATGATTATCCGGTGATGCACATCACCTGCCTCACCCACAGAAAAAATCCGATCTATCCGGCGACCGTGGTGGGGATCCCGCCCATGGAAGACGCCTATATGGGCAAGGCCACCGAAAGGATCTTCCTGCCCCTGCTGCGGCAAACCCTGCCTGAGATACGGGATATGCATCTGCCGGTGGCCGGGGCTTTTCATAATTTTGCCTTTGTTGCGATTGACAAACGCTATCCGGGCCATGCCAAAAAGGTCATGCAGGCCCTCTGGGGTTTGGGCCAGATGATGTTTTCAAAATTTATTGTCGTTTTCGATCGGGAGGTCGATGTCCAGAACCTTGATCAGGTGATCTGGCAATGGGGGGCCAATGTGGACCCCAAGAGGGATATGGTCTTGGTGGAAGGACCGGTCGATGCCCTGGATCATGCCTCTCCCCTCCCCCATCTGGGAAGCAAGATCGGTTTTGATGCCACCACCAAAGGGGCCGACGAAGGGATGGTCCGGTCCTGGCCGGAAAAGATTCGGATGGATCAAACGGTCATCGAAAAAGTAAATAATATCTGGCAACGGCTTGGAATTCCCCAGTGAAAAAGATCCTCCTGATAATGGAATTGGTAAAATTTGAGCATACCCTGTTTGCCCTGCCCTTTGCCTATATGGGGGCCTGGCTGGGTGCAGGGGGGCCGCCATCGGTTCCGGTTGCTCTCTGGATTCTTCTGGCCATGATCGGGGCCAGGACGTCAGCCATGGCCTTTAATCGTCTGGCGGATGCCCGAATCGATGCCCAAAACCCCCGGACCAAAGCGCGACCGATCCCTTCAAAACGGATGGGTTCTGAGATGGCCTGGACGGTCTGGGGCATCTCGCTCGGTCTTTTTTTTCTGGCCGCTTATCGTTTAAATACCCTGGCCTTCATTCTTGCGCCCCTGGCTCTTGCTATAATCCATTTTTATTCCTATACTAAACGGTTCACCTCGGGCTCCCATCTTATCTTGGGGCTTTCCCTGGCCATCGCCCCTATCGGTGGTTGGGTTGCGGTCACCGGAGAGCTCTCCTTTGCCCCGCTCCTGCTCGGAGGCGGGGTTCTTTTCTGGGTGGCCGGTTTCGACTGTCTCTATGCCTGTCAGGATGAAGTCTTTGACCGGGACTCCGGACTGCATTCCATTCCGGCCCGATGGGGAAACCCCACGGCCTTCAGGGTAGCCCGCCTTTTTCATTTGGCAGCTTTTATCTTCTTTGTACTCACGGGTTGGATGGCCCACCTGGGGAAATTTTATTTCGGGGGGCTGGGTCTGGTATTCTTATTTTTGTTTATAGAACATTGGATCATTTCCCCCCGGGACCTCTCACGTCTGGAAACCTCTTTCTTTACCTTGAATGCCGCCGTCAGCCTGGTCCTTTTCTTGAGCACTTTCCTGGATTTTTTATAGTAACTTTCATGTTACTAGGTGATAGGCCGAAAGGAAGAACGATCGATTGCTCTCTTGAACAGCTAAAAACCAGGAATCCGGAATTCAGGAGTCAGAATGCAGAATAACAATTTGAACCCTGTACCTTGATGGTATAGGAATTTCTTTTTTGGACGCAGATCGACTCGGATCGGCTGAAAGCCGATTGAATTCGGATCGGCAGATTTTCGCCAATCGTGCTGATTTCCAAGATTTAATTTGAAAAATTTCAAGTTTCAAGATGCCAGTTGCAGAGTGCGGGTTTTCGCTTTGAGCTCTCAGCTTATTTCTTGAACCTGAGGGTATCGGCGAAAATCTGCGTCCTGATCGAAACCTTTTTTTTGCCCCGGACCAGTGGCTCCTATTGCTACATCACCAATTTATTGTTTAAAGCGTACCGGATCATCTCGGCATTGTTACGCATTTGCATTTTATCGAGGATCCGGGTTCGATAGGTGCTGATTGTTTTTATACTCAGGTCAAGCTGTTCGGCAATGTCTTTGAGCCTTTTCCCTGTGGCCAGTAAACACAGGACTTGATACTCCCGGTCGGAAAGGGTTTCATGAGGCGCTTTTTCGGAATCAAATTCCAAATCGGTCGCTAATTTTTCAGCCAGGCTGGGACTGATATATTTTCTACCCTGGGAAACTTTGCGGATGGCATTGGTCAATTCTTCGGGGGCACTCTCCTTGGTCAAATAGCCGGCAGCTCCCAATTTTAAAACCCGGACGGCATACTGATCTTCAGGATAAATACTTAAGATCAGAACCGGGAGTTTCGGTTTTTTATTTCTCAACTCCCGCAGGATATCCAAGCCGTTTTTCCCAGGCATCGAGATATCCAATAAAATAACATCAAAATCGTTTTTGGTCGCTTTTTTGAGAACTTCCTGACCTGTCTGCGCTTCATCGGCCACCATCATGTCCTTGGTTTCCGAAAGGATCTGTTTGAGCCCCATACGAACAACCGGATGGTCATCGGCAACAAGAATTTTTAACATTTCATATCCCCCTTTTTTGAATTAAAATTTTTGCTGGGACCTCCCAAATACAGGAATTTTTTAACGAGGCGGCCTACTCCTACGTTTAAACCCTGCATTCCGGCGTCAGATTAATTTACGTTTACCCTATATTTTTAGCTTTGTCAATTAAAGAAAATCTCACATTTGGCCGATAAACTTAAATGAGGAGGATTTTATCCTCCACCTCTACTCCGTGCCGGGACGTAACCCCGCCACGGCGGGCCTGATGATGAATTTTTTACAAGCCGATCAATTTAGATTGACAAAACAAAATATTTGTGTTATCTTCTCAACACTGAAAAAGGTAAACCAGCCGAAAGACTGGGGCGCAAAGATCCAGACCCAACTTCAACCCTGTTGAAAGGGTGGCTGATCCGCCAGTTATGAGACGAACAGATTATCAAGACCAAAAAGATATCTTTCAAGGATCCTCCCTGAAAAAGGCCTCTACTGCAGGCAAGGCCAACGCCTTCCCCCTCCCCTCCTCCAAAGGATTTTCACTGATTGAAGTATTAGTTGTAATATCCTTAGCAGGTCTGCTGACGACGATAGCCGTGTATCAAATCGACCCGGCCATAAAAAAATACCGTCTGACTGCTGCGGCTCGCCTGGTTTTTGGAGATTTATTGAATGCCAGAACCATCGCCTTGAAAGAGAACCGATCCATCCGGATTGATTTCAGCTCCACATCTTACAATCTGGTTCAAGTCGATACCGGTGCTTCAATCCAGACCAGAACATTAACAGCCGAATACCCTGGTATTACCGTGACCAAACAGGGGGGAGGCAGTGTTGTTTTCACCTCCACCGGGCAGATCTCGGCGGCAACCGTTCAAATCCAGGGACCATCGGCAACCCGGACCATCACGCTTAGTTGGACAGGGAGGGTCGTGCTAAATTGAGTTCGAAAACAATGCATCACCAGGGCGGATTTTCTCTTGTAGAATTTATGATTGCCGTAACTATCCTGGCCGTCGGTCTGATGGCCATGGCCGGGTTACAGACAACGGCCATGCGAAGCAATGCCTCCTCTAAATGGCAAACAGCCGCCACAACCACCGCCGAGGAAAAATTGGTTCAATTAAAAAATTTGGGTTATGCCGGGGCAACCAATACCGCCTGGACCACATCAGAGAGTATAACCTTGGCCGGCTTCGGGACTTTTTCCCGGAGTTATCAAATCAGCGATTCGGTGTCGGGATATCTGAAATATATTCAGGTCCGGGTTACCTGGGTCGACAAATTGGGGGTTACCAAGCAGGTGAACCTTTCAACCTATCTGGCAAAGAGTTAAAATGGAAGTTCTCCATTCTCCGAAAGGGTTTTCCCTTATCGAACTTTTGATAACCATGGGTGTTTTGGGCATCATCCTGGCGGCCCTGGGCGGCTTGTTTACGACAACGAGTAAAAATTATTCAACCCAATCGGAGCTGATCAATAACCAGGAAAACGCCCGGTCCACTTTAGATTTCATGGCTCGTCTCTTACGAGATGGGGTCTCCTCTACCGTGGTCATCAGCGGAACAAGCCCCAATAATACCCTCGCCTTTTCGGTCATCGAGGATTTTGGGCGATCCACCGCAGGAAACACGGCCACCGCCATAAATGACGCGACCAAAACCTGGACCACCAATCAATGGCAAAATTATTACGTCAATATCCATTCCGGTACAGGAAGCGGCCAGACCTCAAAACAAATCGTTTCCAATACCGCCACCCAGTTGACCATTTCCAACAGCAGCCCCTGGACAACCGTTCCCGATACGACTTCCGATTACAAGATGATGTCGAGCCACTCTTTTTCCCGCTCGGGCAATACCCTTCAATATACCAAAAATGGAAGCACCGTCGATCTTTCTAATTATATTACCGGATTAACCGCTCAATTGGTCGGAACCGCTCCCGGTATCAGGGTCGATTTAACCCTTTCGGCCCAAACGGCCAACATTCGTCAGGATACGGGCCAAACCAGTTCGGTTACCCTTAATTCCTCGGTCAAAATGTATAATTGAGGAGGCGTGCTATGGAATCTTCAAACAATCCCAACCGGAACCCGGTTTCAAATGAAAAAGGGGTGGCCCTGGTTACGGCTTTAATTTTACTGGTTATTATTTCAGGCCTCGGGATATTCGGGATCAATACCTCTATTGTGGAGGGTTGGCGTTCTTCCAATTATCTTTCTACGAAAAATGCCCATTTTGCGGCCGATGCCGGCGTCGAAGACGGTATCAGCCGGCTGGTCAGCGGCGTGGTCTCGGATAGCGGCTCGGAGACTTCCACCACCTGGAATAATGGCAACACCTACAATTCAACTAATTTTTCGAACAGTTTCACAATAGGACACCGACTGGTGGGAAATCCCTCTGTGGTGGCCACCACGGCAACCAATAACCCTCATTATCTGATCCGTTCAACCGGCACGACGGGAACAGCCCGAAAAACCATTGAAGCTATTATTGCATTAAATTTGAGCAGTAATTCCCCTTTTACCGATGCCCTGACCGGTTGTAACGGAGTCACTTTTTCAAGTAACGCCAGTACCAGTAGTTATAGCTCTTCAGGCCAGACGGCTAATGGGCACCAAGGAAGTGTCCGGACCACCAATAGCAACGCCAATATCACATTCAGCAGTAATGCCGATATTGACGGGGCAGTCAAGGCCACCGGGGCCGTTTCCCTGGCCAGCAATACGATCCTCCGAAATGATGTCCAGGGCAACAATAATATTACCATGTCCGGTAATGCCAAAATTTCTCAAAACGCCTATTCGGGTGGAAGCATTTCCCTGTCGAATAATTCTCTTATTTATGGAAACGCCACTGCCGCAGGAAGCATTTCCCAAAGTAGTAATGCCGACATCTATGGAATTGAGTCCCCCAATACCCCCCCGGCCTCACCCTATGTTCCTACTTCGCCCTGCGACCCGTTAAATGTAACCAATCTGTTTGCTACGGCCAACAACAGCGGGAATAATAATAACAGTGAATTAAGTGGGGCCTATTATTCAGGGGGGGCCTTTTCCATTGGAAGCAACAACAGCACCACCCTGGGCAGTTCCAGCCAGAGCAAGGGGTTTTATCTGACCGGTTTCACTATGAGTTCAAATTCCCATGTCACGGTTTATGGAAATGTCACCCTCTATGTTGATGGGAATTTTTCTTTGAGCAGCAACACCTACATCACCCTGGCCTCCGGATCAACCCTGACCGTCTATGCCACCGGGACTTTTACCTTGAACTCCAATACTTCGATCAATAATTCAGGAAGGCCACAGGCTCTGGCTGTCTATTCCAATGCCCAATCGACCAGCAGCACGGATTATAAAGTTAATCTGGACTCGAACAGCGGGCTTCGAGGGGTGGTCTATGCACCCAACAGCGCCGTTCATATTGCATCCAATGCAGATCTCTACGGGTCCATAAGGGGGAATTTTGTTCAAATGGCCTCCAATGCCGAATTCCATTACGATGAGGACCTGAGCAGTGCCAACTTCGGCGGCGGTGGAACCCCTTCAGGATATACCCTGTTGAACCGGCGGGAGATTTATAACTGAACATGACTGGTTTTAAACCCGCAACTCGTAACCCGAAACCCGTAACGCTATTTTCGAGCTAAAGGTGCTTATGCTCACTAAACTTTTTCAGAACCCAAAGGGATTCACCTTGATCGAAGTCCTGGTCGCCCTGGTCGTTTTGCTCATCGGGGTTTTGGGTTGGATCGCCTTTACCTGGATGACGACCAAGGGAAGCGCCTTCAGCCGCGAGGAAAATGTGGCCACTTTTATGGCCCAAAGCAAAATGGAGGAATTAAAGCAGATACCGGTTACGCACAGCCAATTGGCCGATGACGCCAATATGAATGATCTGGAGGATAATGCCACCCCCGATCATATCAATACCGATCCGGGTACGGTAAATTCTTCTTTGACCAATCAACCGGTCAACGCCACTAACGAAACAGGGAAAAAAGACAGCATCTTTTACCGGATGTGGAATATTGCCAGTAACAGCCCGGCACCGGGATTAAAAACCGTGGCGGTCATTGTACGCTGGCGGTCTTTGCTCGACGGCCAGACCCACCAGGTGATATTAAAAACAATTTTTCGGTAAAGAAATGAATGCAACCCCCAGCAAGCCATAGATTGCGTTCTATTCATAGATCGCGAAAGTCCGGAGGGTTCGGTTTGATCGAACTCCTGATCGCCCTGAGCCTTTTTTCCATTATCATCGTCGGCGTTCTTTACAGCAGTTATCAGTCCCAAAAGCAGACTTACGATTCGGAAACCCGAAAAATCGATTTACGTCGGAACCTCCAACAAATCATGGAAGAACTTTCCAAAGAACTCAGGATGGCCCTGGCGATTACCGCTTCTTCGGCCAGTTCCATTTCCTTTACCTCGGTTCAGGACGGAAATGTGCGTTCTTTTTCCTGGTCCGGGGAGACACTCACTTATACCAATGGATCAAACACCAAGGCTTATACCAATATCACCGAATTCACCCTGACCTATCCGGCAGCTAATAAGATCCATATTACCATTAAAGGAAAAACCATTCATACCAGCCCGGTTTATACCCAAACCTTGGCCTCTGATGTGACATTGAGGAATATATAGGAGGCAATCCTTTATGAAGAGACTCTTTAAAAAAAATGCCGACCGCGGCATGGCCCTGGTAACCACCATCATTCTGATGGCCGTGCTGATGGGATTCGGCTTTGCCACCTGGCGATATTATACCAGTGACATCACCTTTTCCGGCAATTACCGCTATAGCCGGGAAGCCCTTTATCTGGCTGAAGCGGGTATTCAGGAGGCCCTGTATCGCCTGAAATTAGCCGCTACCGACGCTCAGTACATCGGGGAAACCGGGACCCTCCATGCCGATTGGAACAAGTACCTCTATGCCCCCAATCTGAGTCCTCTCCCCACCTCACCCTCCGGCCCCAACACGACCCATAGCAATAGTCTTCAATCCCCTCTGAAATATGGCGTCAGCAGCTATCCCCTCTGGGTCCGCTACAAAACGCAAGGGGGGGCGATACAGTATGACGGTTCCTACCCGATTTTTATCATTACCAGCACCGGTATGGCCGCCAACGGAACCCGGAAGACCATTGAGGTCGAGGCCGTGATAAAAGGATTGGTGGTTACCCCGCCCAACCAGGCCCTGGGGACCGGTAAATCGGTCAGTGTCTCTGGTTCGGCCTTTATCGACGGCACCAACCACAAGGCGACCACTGACCTGAATGATCAAAACCCCAACGATACCATTACGGACAGCGCCGGATACAAACGAAATTTTAATAATACTTATTGGACGGCCGACGCCGCCACCACTTCCGTGAAGGCCGTTCAAAATAACAGCGGCACGATCAATGTCGGGGTAATCAACGATTCCAAAGGGACCCACGGCTGGGCCACCAGAGGGGCCGATGCCATCCTCGCCGGCGGTATTACCACCTTCCCCACCTTCCAATCCATGATCAACCTGTCTGATAAGGATTTCCAGGAATTGTTGAATGCCCCGACCACTACCCGGGCCGATCTGGACGCCGGAACCCAACCTTCCGGTTTTATCTACCTGCAATTGGCGCCAGGGGAAACCTATACCCTGGCCTCTACGCCGTCTCTGGCCCCCAATGAATTCGCCCTCATGTATGTGTCCCTGCAAACCCCCGGCACCCTGGCCACCTTGAGGATTTCCAGCAACTGGCAATTTAAGGGATTTCTTTATGTCGACGGAGATTTGAGAATCACCGGCACGCCGGTTTTTTTAGGCGGGGTCATGGTCAAACAGGATACCAATGTGGAAGATGACGTCTTTCTGCCCGGCAATATGTCGGTCCTCTTCAGCCGGGAAGCCATTCAAAACATCAGCAATAACCCAAAAATAAGATTGGTTAGAATCCGCAGTTGGAAAGAAATAGCCCGCTAGTTATTTAATTCTTTTTTCCCCGGACCTTCTTCTTTTTCTTTTCCGGACGTCTCCTTAAAGATTTCATTCAGGCGATGGAGGTGGTCCTCGATCAGAAAATTCAGACTATTTTTAGGATAGGTACCGTCTTTTTTCTTTTTGCCGGCCTTTTTACCGGTCAAAAGCTCAAAGGCCTGTTCGATATGGGAAAAAGAATAGATATGAAACCGGCCTTCCCGAACGGCCTGGACCACTTTGGGTTTAAGCATCAGGTCGTTGACATTGGCCTGGGGGATCAGAACCCCTTGTTTTCCATTAAGCCCCTGGGCTGCACAGACTTCAAAAAAACCTTCGATTTTTTCATTGACCCCTCCAATAGGTTGGGCTTCTCCCTTTTGGCTGATGGAGCCGGTAACGGCGATGCCCTGAAAAAGAGGCACCCGGGCCAGGGACGATAAGAGGGCCAAAAGTTCGGCACCGGAGGCGCTGTCTCCATCCACCATTCCGTAACTCTGTTCGAAAGCGATGCTGGCCGATAGGCTTAAAGGTTTATCAGAGGCATATTTGCCTTTCAAATAGCCGCCTAAAATCATCACCCCCTTGGTATGGATGTTTCCGCTCAATTTCGATTCCCGGTCTATATCCACCACGCCTTCTTTGCCAAGGGAAATATTGGCTGTAATCCGGGAAGGCCGGCCGAACTGATAGTCCCCCAACAGGTAGACCGAAAGTCCATTGACCTGGCCCATCTGGTATCCGTCGATATCGATTTTGATAGACCCTAATGTGATCATCTCCTGGAGTTTCTCTTCATAGAGATTGGACCTGAAGATCTTTTCTTCTATGGCCTTTTCGACGTGTTCGCCCATGATCCAGGGACTCTTGACCTGGGTAGCCCAATAGCTGGATTCCTGAACCAGGTCATTGATCTCGGCCAATTGTAAGGAGAGCTTAAAATTTCGACCGGTAAGTTCTGAACTGTATTCAATCAATCTGGCCGCCCCGCTTTTGTGCATAGGCAACAATTGTCTTTCCCGGCAGAAACGGGCAATATAATGCAGGTACTCTTTTAAAGGGGCTTCCTGCAAATCCATCTGGTTGTCTAATTGGGCCTTGACCTTGAACATCTTAGGGAAATCCTGGTCATAGGTATACAGAAGGTGATAGATATAGGGTTCTCCGATTAACAAAATCTTGACTTGAAGTGGAATGGGTTCGGGTTTCAGGCTCTTGGTGCTGATCAAACCTAATTGTTCCCCTAAGTCCTCGACCAGGATCTCTTTATTTTTTAAGGCCCGCTTTAAACCATCCCAGGAAAAATACCAGCGCAGGAGGTCCAGAATCTTGATAATCAGAAACCCTCCGTTGGCCCGATGGATAGAGCCCGGCCGAATCATGGTGAAATCAGTGAACAAGGCCCCGAATTGGGCCTTCTTTTCGATGGTCCCGAATAGGTTTGGGTAGGTCGGGTTGGTTTCAAAAACCACCGGAGCCCCTTTGTTTTCGGTATGATCCACCAGGACGTTAACCTCATATCGGGTGAAAGAGGGTTCCATGGGAGGCATGGGGAAGGGTCCGGCCACACTGGGTTTTGATTTAAAGTCATCGATATTCCGGATAATATCATCCTTGATATCTTTTAAATACCTCAGGACCTGGGTAAAATCTTTATATTTTTCCTGGAGCTCTTCGATGAGATGTCCGACGGCATAGAGGGCGATCTTTTTATCCAGGTCCTTGATTTTTTTCTTCAGATCTTTCTCCTTGGTCCTGATCAGTCGAACCGCCTGGTTCATTTCGGTCTGGAGGTGTTCACTTTTTTCCCGCAGTTGCTTTTTCTTCTCCTCATCCAGGGATTTCAAGGTTTCTTCATCCATCGGCTGGCCATCCTTAGCCGGCATAATGACCATCCCCACCTGACTCACATTTAAGATAAACCCTTCTTGAAGAACTTTTTCCTCCAAAGCGGAAAGGATCTCGGTCCTTTCCAGGCCGAACTGTTTTAAGAGTTCCTCCCTCCTTTGAGCGTAATCCTCACTTTCAAATACCTCGGGGATATCGTTTCGGACATCGGTGAGCAATTCTTCGATATCCTTTTTTAATTCCTTGCCTTTTCCACTGGGCAAGGCCAGGGCCTTGGGGCGGTCCGGCTCTTTGAAGTTATTGATATAACACCAGTCGGATGGCGTTTTCTGGGATCGGGCTATTTCCTCAATCAAGGTCCGGGTGATATAAGTCATGCCGGACTTGGGGGGGGCCGGCCACATAAATATTGTGGTCGAGGCCGTCCATTCCTACACCAAATAAAATGGCCCGGACGGCCCGTTCCTGGGAAATCACTTTATCAGGGCCGACAACCAGTTCATCGGTTGTCTCAAAGCCAAGGGTTTCCGAGTCACAGGTTTTTCGAAGTTTTTCCGGGGTCAACTCTATGTAACTTTTTTCCATGTATTCCTCCCAGATACGCTCTCGTGGCCGAGAGCCGAATTTCCGCCGATTGAGATTCGATTTTCTCCACTCTTAGCACAGGTTCCTTTTATTTTTCAAGAAATTATTCACCCAAATAAAAAAGGTGGAATCGGAAATCCGATCCCACCTTTTTTTATTCGGTAGAAAAAAAACTTATTTCTTTTCCGCAGGAGCCGCAGGCGCTTCATCTTTCTTCTCCGCCTTGGCTTTCTTGGCTTTCTTTACCTTCTTGGCCTTCTTTTCAGCAGGAGCCTTGTCATCCTTGGCCGGCTCGGCAGGAGCAGCAGCAGCAGGAGCAGCAGCAGCGGGTTTCTTGTCATCAGCGGCAAAAGCCATAGAAACCGACAGGGCAAATACTAAAGCCATAGTCCAAACGATCAATTTTTTCATGTATATTCACCACCTTTCCTATGAGATACTCTACAAAAGGCACTCAAGCCTTTTTGTGACTTATTTTCCTCTTTATATTAGCATATCTTGTGCCAATTATTTAATATTAGTCATTTCAATAAGTTATTAAATATTTATCTCCCCCGATCTGCCCTATTTTCCAAAATTTGAAATTTACCGGTCAAAAGCATTAAAAAGGCTTTTAAATTTTGGAATTTCTCATTAATTCTTTTATCCGCCCTAAATGATTTTCCAGTTTTTCAATCTTTTTCCCGAGGGCCCGGACCTTTTCTTTCTCTTTACCCACGACCTCCTGTGGGGCTTTTTGTAAAAAATCTTCATTGGCCAATTTTTTTTCGATCTGGGTCCATTCTTTCCGAAGCTTGAACAGGTCCTTTTCCAACCGTTTTTCTTCCTCATCGAATTGAATGATTCCAATTAAAGGGATGAAAATTTCCATCCCTTCAAAAACCCCGGAGACCGAGGAAGGAGGGTTCTTTTCATCAGGTAAAAAATGGATCTCCATTGCTTTGGCCAATATTAAAAATTTCTGCTGATGGGTCTCAATCAAAGCCCGGCTGTCCGGATCAACGACCCTCAAACAGATTTCCACATTTTTTGAAGGCGGTACATTCATTTCGCCTCTTATGTTCCGGATCTCGGAAATCAAACCCTTGATAGTCTCCATTTCCTTCTCGGCCTGCTCATCTATCAAAAATTTGTCAGGCGACGGAAACGACTCTTGAAGGATGCTGATTTCGACTTCCGAAAGGGATTGATAGATTTTTTCACTGACAAAAGGCATAAAAGGATGGATTAATTTCAGAAGACCCAGGAAAACCTGATAGAGGACCTTTCGAGTATCTTGTTTCTCCTGACCCTGTTCTTCCTGGTATAAAACAGGCTTAATGAATTCCAGATACCAATCGCAGAATTCATGCCAGATAAACTGATAAAGTTCATGGGCCGCCTCATTAAAACGATATTCCTTTATCCCCTGTTCGACCTTTTCAATGACCCTATGCATCCGGCTGATGATCCAGCGGTTGACCGTATCCTGGGGAGAAAGGGAGGTTTGATCTTCAACCTTTAGTCCTTCAAAATGAGCGAGACTGAAGCGGGCGGCATTCCAGATCTTGTTGACAAAATGACGATAACCTTCGATACGCTCTTCCGAAAGCTTGATGTCCCTACCCTGAGCCGCCAGAGCAGCCAGGGTAAACCGAAAGGCATCGGTCCCGTACTGGTCCATAACGGTCAAGGGATCGATGACATTTCCTTTGGACTTGCTCATTTTTTGCCCTTCGGCATCCCGAACCAGGGCATGAATATAGACGTGGTGAAAAGGGACCTTGCCCATAAAACGAAGGCCCATCATCATCATTCTGGCTACCCAGAAAAAGAGGATGTCGAATCCCGTAACCAGGACCGAGGTCGGGTAATAGACCTCAAGCTCTTTGGTTGCCTCCGGCCAGCCCAAGGTGGAAAAAGGCCAAAGGGCGGAACTGAACCAGGTATCCAGGACATCGGTTTCCTGTTTCAATTCCGAAGAATTACAGGTGGGACAAAAATTCGGGGCCTGGGTAGAAACGATGACCGCCCCGCAGCCGGCACAATACCAGGCCGGGATCTGGTGTCCCCACCAGATCTGTCTGGAAATACACCAATCCCGTATGTGGGTCATCCAATCAAAGTAGGTCTTTTCCCAGGACTTGGGAAAGATCTGGGTTTGCCCGTTTTCAACGGCCTTCAAAGCCTGTTCGGCCAATGGACCGACCCGGACAAACCATTGTTTGGAAAGATAGGGCTCGATCATGGTCTTACAGCGATAGCAATGACCGATGTTATGGGTATACTTTTCTATTTTTTCCAAAAGTCCTAAGGCCTTTAAGTCTTCGAGCACCTTTTCCCGGCAGGTCTTTCGATCCAGGCCCTGATAGACCCCGGCTTTGTCATTCATCCGAGCCTCCGGGTCCATGACATTGAGGATAGGAAGTCCATGTCGACGGGCGATTTCAAAATCATTAAAATCATGGGCCGGGGTGATCTTCAAGGCACCGGTACCAAAACTCTGGTCCACGTAAGGATCAAAAATAACAGGTATTTTTCTCTGGGTAAGCGGCAGGTGCACTTCCTGGCCGATCATACCCTGGTAACGCGCATCCTCGGGATGGACAGCCACAGCCGTATCCCCCAACATGGTCTCCGGCCGTGTCGTGGCTACAACGACCGCCCCCTGACCATTGGCCAGGAGATATCGGATATGAAACAGATTGCCTTCATGGGTTTCATGTTCCACCTCCAGGTCGGAGAGGGCGGTTTGGCATCGTGGACACCAGTTGATAATATAATCACCCCGGTAGATCAGCCCTTCCTGATAAAGGCGGACGAAGACCTCCTTAACGGCCTTTGACAATCCTTCGTCCATGGTAAAACGTTCCCGGCTCCAGTCACAGGCCGCACCCAGACGTTTTAGTTGGTTGATAATGATGCCACCATATTTGGATCGCCATTCCCAGACCTTTTCCATAAACCGTTCCCGGCCTAATTGATGACGGTCGATACCTTCCTGGGCCAGCATCCTTTCCACCACATTCTGTGTGGCAATACCGGCGTGATCGGTTCCGGGGACCCAAAGGACGTTATACCCTTTCATTTTGAAAAAACGCCACAGGATATCCTGGAGGGTTGTATTCAAGGCATGCCCCATATGGAGTGTCCCGGTGACATTCGGCGGAGGAATGACCATGGAAAAAGGGGGGCCTTCGGCTTCCACCTGGGCTTGAAAGAGCTTCTGATCCATCCAGAACCGGTATAATTCTTCTTCCACTTGAGCCGGTTCATATCCTTTAGATAACAGGGGCTTCATTTAACTACTCCATTTCATTATCTTTTATCTATAAAAGAAAAGGGGATTAAATAACTTAACCCCCTTGGTCTCTTATCCCGCATGCACCTTTTTTTAAATTCTTTTTAAGCTCTCTATCTCACGGGCAATCGCTTTTTCGATCTCTTGTAATAGGATCTCCCGAATCATCCGGTCGATCTTTTCATCGAATTTGGAACGTACCAGCTTTTCCACTTCATTACGGATCAACGCTTCCATCTCGTTGGTTTCGATCTCCGGCGATAATTCCGTCTTCTCAACCGGAACCGTCGGTTCGGTGACTTCTTTTCTTAGAGCCGGTTCAGGTTCGGCAATCACATCCACCAAGTCAATGATTTTTTCTTCAAATTTTTCCATTTTGATACCCTATAAAAGGTTGGATCGTTGTATGGAACTTTTGTTTTTGGATGACTTTGGGATGAATATATAGTATTTTTAAATCATTCTGTCAACAGGTTTAAGCAGATGAGATTCTTGCTTGTTGCTCGGCGTTGGTTGCTGGTTAAAACGAGTAACGAGTAAATAGGAACGAGTAACATAAAAATTTACTGTAGCTTTGTTCAGGTATTATCATGACGTTATGGGAAGTGGACACAAAGGTTTTTTTCTGGATCAATCAAGGCCATCGAAACGCCTTTTTTGACCTCATTATGCCCTATATCACTGAATTCGATCACTGGAAATACGGCCTGGCCGTTATCTGGCTCCTTATTTTTATCGGTGGCGGGAAAAAAGTAAGAATCTCTTTAGTGGTCCTGGCTGCTCTGGTGGGCCTTCTGGATTATTCCAACAGTTTTTTATTCAAACACCTTTTCGGCCGTCCCCGGCCCTGCAATACCCTTTCCGGGGTCCATAGCTTCTGGCCTTGCCCCCGTTCCTTCTCCTTTCCATCCAATCATGCCGCCAATATCTTCGGGGCAGCCTTTTTCCTCTCCCATTTTTATCGAAGACTTTCCTTCCTGTTTATCCCGGCGGCTCTGGTTGTCGGCTATTCGCGGGTCTATGTGGGCGAACATTATCCTCTGGATGTTCTGGGAGGCGCTTTCCTGGGGGGCGTGGGAGCGGCCCTGGGGATAATTTTACTGAGCTTTTTGCTGGCCAAGCTCTCCCATCCCCGGCCCCCCGACCCTGATCCCGTTTTGCATAATTGAAACTTGCATCTTGCAACATGCAACTTAATTTTCAAACTATGCCCTCACTTCTTCCCTTTCTCCATTTTTCTTTTTTCCTCATCCCGGATTTCCCGTCTGAGGAGTTTTCCGACCTTCGATTTGGGAAGCATGTCCCGGAATTCAATATATTGGGGGACTTTGTAAGGGGCCAGACGTTCCCGGCATAAGCGGATTAATTCATTAGCCCCTACCCCCTTGGCATCGGCTTTTAAAACCACGATCCCTTTAATCCGCTCGCCGACCTTTGGATCCGGGACTCCAACTACACAGGCCCCGACAACAGTAGGATGGTCCTGTAAAACCGCTTCAATTTCTGAAGCAGAAACCCGGTAGCCTTTATATTTTATAATATCGGCCAGGCGTTCCACATAATAGAGCTCCCCCCGTTCATCCTGCCGGACAAAATCTCCCATCCGGTAATAGGTCTGGCCATCCACTTCGACATAAGACCTGGCCGTTTCTTCCGGCTTATTCCAATAATACTTGAGCGTTTCATCGGAAGTGACGATCAACTCACCAATTTCTCCAAAAGGAACCGGTTCGAGGGTTTCAGGATTAACCACTTTGCATCTTCTGGATTTCAGCGGCAGGCCGATAGACAGGGGATCCGGTTCCTGGTGGAGACGACTGTAGGTGATATGGCCGGCTTCCGTGGAACCATAGACCTGAACCATGGGGACCCCGAATTTTTCTTTCCAGCGATTAAACACTTCCAGGGGGAGCACATCGCCTCCGCAATAGCAATACCGTAATGAATCAAGGGGGTATTGATCCAAGCGATCATTTTCCAGGATCATCCGGTAGAGGGTGGGAACACCGAGCATCCAGCGCACCTTGTATTTTCCAATGGCCTCCAGGATGGGGTCCACCTGGGGTTGGGGCATCAGGATAGTGGTGTTGCCGTAATTCAAGCCGGCAGCCACAAAAAAACCGAGGGCCATGATATGGAACAGGGGATTAATGGCGATATAGACGTCTTCTCCTTCTTTAATGTATCCTTTCAAAACATCTTCGGTCAGGTCTTTGACATAGGAAGTCATGCCGGCGTGGTTTCCAGGTACCCCTTTTGGAAACCCGGTGGTCCCACCGGTGTAAAGGATATAGGAAAGGTCTTTCATGGAATCCATCTCCACAGGGGGGGGAGCGGGCGGGGCCTTCAATAACTCTTTAAACAGCAAGACCTGGTCACTTTTTTCGACCAGGCCGTGGGGAACCTTGTCGAATAAAAATCCAATGGCCCTTTTGGACAGAGGCAGTAAATCGACCAGATTGGTGACTACGGCCCTCTTCAGGCCTGTTCCGGAAAAGACCTCTTTCACATATCCGAAATTGGTATCATGGCAGATAATGGTTTCGGCACCCGAATCGTTGACCATATAGGTGAGTTCATGAGAGGTATAAATGGGGGAGACGGGAACGGCCACGGCACCGATTTTTTGTATTCCAAAAAAGCCAATAATCCATTGAGGGCTATTGGACAGGTAGAGCATCACCCGGTCCCCTTTCCGGACCCCCAGACGGCTCAGACCGGTGGCGAAGCGATCGATCAGATTCCTCAACCGGGCATAGGAATATTTTTCACCCAGGAAAATAAGGGCCGTATTTTGCGGATATTTTTCGGCCATCCGCTCAAAACGGGAAAAGATAAGTTCCCCCCCGATGCGCACTCTGTTCAATTCCTCAACCATATAGACAGATTCCCTTTATGGAAGATGCAAGTTTGATATATTCGTAAAAATCTCTCCGGTCGTCACCCCGGCGAAAGCCGGGGTCCAGACATCGTCCCCTTGAAAACCGGGAACCAAACCTTTGAACCTGGATTCCGGTTTTCACCGGAATGACGGAAAAGAGCAAACTTTTACTTTTTACATAGCCATCAAGTTTGACGAGGCTTAAGAAATTCCTTTTAATTTCTTGCATCTTGAAACTTGCATCTTGCAACTGTTTTTTTCAGACCCCGAAATACGCCGCCCGCACATCCGGATTCTCCATCAATTCCTTACGGGTCCCTTCCAGGACCGCCGCTCCGTTTTCCAGGATATAAGCATAATCCACGATGGGCAGGATAGGACGGGCGTACTGTTCGGTGATGATTAAGGTGACCTTTCGTTCATCCCGGATATTTTTTATTGAACGGGCCAGCATGGCCTGGATCAAAGGACTGAGACCCATGAGGGGTTCATCCAAGAGCAGGATCTTCGGCTGGGCCATCAAGGCCCGGCCGATGGCCAGCATCTGTTGTTCCCCACCACTTAAAAATCCCCCTTCCCGCTTTTTTAAGGGTATCAGGGCGGGGAAAATTTTAAAAACATACTCCAGAGTCGACTTAACCTGTCCGGCACTGGCCAGGTAGCCGCCCATCTTCAGGTTCTCCAGGACCGTGCTTTCCGGGAAGATCCTTCGTCGTTCCGGGCAGAGGATGATCCCTTTCCTGGCCCGCTGGCTGGGTTTTAAGTTCATGATATCGATACCCTGGTAAAGGACTTCCCCTAAAAGGGTTATTCGCTCCCCTCCAGCCATCTCTTCCTTCTTCTTGATGTCCTGCATAATCCCTGAAAGGGTGTACATCAAGGTCGATTTTCCGGCGCTATTGGCGCCAAAGACCCCGACGATCTGGCCTTCCTGACATTTAATGCTGATGTTGTTCAGGGCCAGCATGTTTTCATAAAAAACCATCAGCCCTTTAGCTTCAAACATAATCGGATAAATCCTCCGATCCCAGATAGGCCTCTTTCACCTTTTCATCCTCCATAACCACAGCCGGGAGGCCTTCGGTGAGTTTCTGGCCGAAATTCAGGACCATGACCCGGTTGGCCACCCGGAACAACTCTTTTAAACGGTGTTCAATCATGATCAGGGTAATCCCCTCCATCTGCAGCCGTTCGATTAAGGGGATCATACTGGCGATTTCACTGGCACTCAACCCGGAAAAGACTTCATCACAAAGGATGACTTCCGGCCGTAAGGCCAGACAGCGGGCCAATTCCAGGCGTTTAAGATAGCCGGTGGGAAGGGTTGAAGCCAATTTGTAGGGGACAAAGGAATCCCTCTCGAAGCCGATCTCTTCCAGGATGTCTATGCTCACCGTATTTCGATCACCCAGTTTACCACCGCCTCGCCAGCCTCCGGTCTGGCGGGCCCTCGGGGAAAACAACGGTATGATCAAATTCTTGTAGGCCGGCAGGCTGTAATAGGGTCGCATAACCTGAAAGGTTCTGGTAACGCCCAGATGGGCGATCTTATGGGGCGGCCAATTAGTGATATCCCGTTGATTAAAAAATACCTTTCCCTTATCACTCTGGACAAAACCGGTAACACAATTGATTAAAGTGGTTTTCCCCGAACCGTTCGGACCGATGATCCCCAGGATCTCCCCCCGATGGAGGCTGAAACTTACATTAAACAGGGCCTGGATTCCACCAAAGGATTTGCTGATCTTCTGCACCTCTAAAATAACATCCGGATTCATACCTTGACCCATCTTTCAAATTGGTGGTACTTACGCTGAGCATAGACCATGATGCCCTCACTCCGGAAAACGATAAAGGCCATCAGGATCAGGGAATAAAAGACAATCCGCAAGGTCCCGAAGGCCCGGAGCAACTCGGAAATCGGGACCAGGAAAAAGGCACCCAGCAAAGGCCCCACCAGCGTCCCCCCCCCGCCGATTACGGTCGAGGCAATGGGTATAATGGAAAAATCCAGGGCCAGTTGAGAGATTCCGGACCACATATAGATATGGACCAGATAGGCCCCGCCCAGACAGCCCATACCGGAAGAAATAAAGACTGCGGCCGCCTTATAATAAGTAATATTGATTCCCGAGGCCTTGACCGCCTGGTCGTTATCCTTGATCCCCTGGAAGACCAACCCGATGTCCATATTCACTATCCGCCGGAGACCGAATAATATCACCAAAAGGATCCCCAAAAGGGAATACTGCTCAATCCAACGGTTGGGAAAACTGGCTACCCCGACTATCCCGTCGGTGCCCCCTAAAATATTCAAGGCTTCAATAATGCGGGCCGTCACCAGGGGGTACATGAGGGTGACAATGGAAAAGTAAACCCCCCGTAAGGGCAGACAGGGTAATAAGGCCAGGGTGCAGAGCACAGCGCCGCCCAAGGTAGCCAGGGGGATGGTAAAAAGAGGAGACAGGCCCAGCTTGGTATTTAAAATGGCGGCCAGATAACCGCCAACGCCCACATAAAAGGCCCCCCCCAGAGAGACCAGACCGACGAAATGGGTCAGGAAGTCGAAACTCAGGGCCAGTAAGGCATAGATACCAACGATTGAAATCACCCTTTGCCAATAGACATTGGTCACGACCAGGGGCAGAATAAGGAGCCCGACAATCAGGATCAGGCGGGGGACCACCAGATAGCCGATTTCTTTCCAGGCGGAAATAGCATAAATTCCGCTGGTCCGGACCTTGATGCCCCGGTCTATCCGCTCTTTACGCACTGATGTTTGGTTCAAGGTTATACCCGTTCTTCAAGTTCTTTTTGCCGGCCGAATAAACCGGAAGGCCTTAAAATCAAGGTGACGATGATGGCCAGTAAGGCCACTACAATCTGAAAATGGGCCCCGATATAGACTACGGTCAGAATCTGGACAAAACCGATCAGAAAGGCGGCCAGACTCGCCCCGACCCAACTGCCCAGGCCGCCGACAATGCAAACGGCAATAGCCATAATCAGGACATTATAACCGGCCTCGACCACGATATTGCCCAGAGGGAGCAAGGCCACGGCCGCCAGTCCGGCCAGAAAAGAGCCTAAAAACATGGCGGCAATAGCCATCCGGTCGGAATCGATGCCCAGCATCAAGGCCGCCCGCTCATCCTGAGCCATGGCCCTCAAAGCCAATCCGGTTCGGTTATAGTGGGTAAAAAGCCAAAGACAGGCCATGACCACGACCCCCAAAACGACCACCATGATCCGTTGAATATCGACATTCACGCCGAACAGGTCCAGGCTTCCTTCCACGAATACCGGCAGGGTATAGGTCATCCCTTTAAATCCGCCCCACCGCAACCCTTCCAGAACAGCCAGTCCGATAGCATAGGAAGCAATGATTTCCGAAGTGGCCATGCCCCGGACCCGGATCAATATGAAGCGATAAATCGCCGCCCCGATAATCCCGGTGATGAACAAGGATAAGAACATGGCCAGGAGATAATTCAGATGGAGGGTATGGATCAGACTCCAGACGATAAAGCCGGTGACAATATACAAGGCCCCGTGGGCGAAGTTGGGCAGGCCGGAAATTCCATAAACCAGCGTAAACCCCAGGGCCATCAAGGCCAGGGTTACGCTGTTGACGATACCGTAAATGAGTATTTCCATCTATCCCTCAGAACTTTGAGCTTTCAGCTTTGAGCGAGAATTATTTCTTCATCCAGGGCGGCAGCAGGATATCCCCGGTGGCGATTTTGGTTGGATAAACCACCACCCGCTTCCCCTTTTGCCATTGGAAAACGGTCCCCACGGCCCCTTCTTTCGGATCCAGACTGGGGATGATCTGGTGGCTCTTCTGGTCGAACCGAATCCGGCCGTAAACCCCCATCAGGTCGGTTTTTTCCAGGGCGGCAATTACGGCATCTGAATCCAAAGAGCCGGCTTTTTCGATGGCCTCTTTTAACACATAAACGGCCATGTAGCTGCTGGAAGTCCAATAGCCTTCCGGCTCGATCTTCCATTTCTTGGTGTAGGCATCAACAAATTTCATAGTCCATGGGGTGGCTTTGGAGGGGGCATTGCCGGCATTGACCACGTTGGCCAGGCAGTATTCCCCTTTCCCCTCTGTGGCCTTCCAGAAACCCGGTTGTTCGGCGGCCGCGATAATGGAGCCGAAAGGTAAGGCCGGGACTTTCAGATCATACCATTGCTTTAAGAGGATGGAACTTTCCGGCATATCCATCCAGATCAGGATAACCTGGGCCCCTTCTTTTTTGGCCTTCAACAGCCCCATGGAAAAATCGGTGGTCCCGGTGGGATAAATTTCCGGCTTGCCCAAAACCGTCCAGCCCTTTCCGGCCATGATCTTGGCGATCAGTTCCCCGCCGCCCCGGGCATGGGCCACATCCTGGACCATAATAAATAGTTTGTTCAGCTTATGGTCCTTCCCGATTTCTTCCAGGCAGGGGATGATTTCACCGGTCACCATCCATTTGGCTTCTCCGCTGATCCGGAAACAATATTTGAATTTGTCATAATTCTCGGCCACCCGGGCATGGTAGGCCGGGGTCAAGGCCCCGGTGGAAAGAATGGATATCTTTTTGTATTTGGAAAGCAAATCCATGGCCGCCAGAGCGGCCTCGGAGCGGACCGGTCCGCCGACAATAAAATCCACTTTTTTCTCTAAAATGAGTTTTTCCACGGTTAAAAGGGCATCGCTGACCGGAACACCGGGTTCCAGGTCCCGGGTATCCATGACCGCCACCTCGAAAGGCCGCTTGGTGCCCTTCACATTAACCCCGCCTTTGGCATTGATTTCCTCAACGGCCAGACGTATGGCCCGCTCGGCATCCCAGCCATAAAGGAAAGCCGTGGCCAGGGGGGCCCCGATGACAATAGGTTTTTCAGCAGCCATGAGGGGGGAAAGTGCAAAACAGGTCAGGATAAAAAAACAGAGGGATGTCCAGATAACTAAAATTTTTGCCTTCATAATGCTCCTCCTTGTGGAATATGGGTTAAGAACCGCTAAATCCTTTTTTCAAGAGGGACGGAAACAACCGAAACAAACGAAACTGCTTCTAATTTATTCCAAATTCTATATAAGGCGAAAAACTGCTTTCAATAAGCAGAATTAATTATCTGGGATTTTTTAAGGTTATATCGAATTATGTATTCATATCAGGGTAATTTGTCAAGCTTCAATTACTTTCTTTGTAACAATTTAGCCCTTTGAAAAATTTGAGACTTTTACTTGAAAAACCTGACTTGCACGAGCGTCATTCCGGTGAAAACCGGAATCCAGGTTAGGCTGGGTCGAAAAGAACCTGGATTCCGGTTTTCACCGGAATGACGGAGAGGTTATCGACGTTTTTTCAAAAAGCTAAACGGATACCTTTCTTTCCATAATTTCAGATTCTAAATGGGCTATAGTTGAGCAAAAGGTATGCCAGGGAGGTAATTATTTCATAATCCATGAAATTGCAACAGGTTAAAGAAATCAAGGGATCGGCGATTCCCTCCGGGTTTGAATAGAACTTCCCATTTTTGAAAATAATTTTCAATTTTTACTAAGCCCATCAGACAATCCGTAGGTTTTGAGTTTGTGGCGGAGTGTAGGGCGTGAAATGCCGAGCAGTTCACAGGTCTTCCCCAAATGCCAGTGGGTTCGGTCAAGTATCCCTAAAATATATTGTTTTTCCAAATCCTGCAGGCTGTGTTCCCTGCTCAGGACATCTTTCGGGTTCTGATAAGAATTATCTGATCTCTTCCCGAGTAACGGGCCAATAAGTTCTTCCAGGAGGACTTCCCCACGGGTATTGATAGCCACATGGGTCAGGACATTTTCCAGCTCCCGGACATTGCCGGGCCAGTCGTATTCGATGATTTTTCTGAGGGCTTCCTCTTCAACTTTCCTGATCTTCTTGGAGAGCTCCTGATTAATTTTCATCAGGATATGTTCGACCAGGAGCGGAATATCTGATTTACGATCCCGGAGGGGGGGGACCTTGATAGCCGCCACATTAAGACGGTAATAGAGATCTTCCCTGAAAGTCCCTTTCCGAACCATTTTCCAGAGGTCTTCATTGGTGGCGGCAATTACCCGGGCATTGGATTTAATCTTTCGTTCTCCCCCCAGTCGCTCAAAATATTTTTCCTGTAAGAAGCGGAGCAATTTCGATTGAAGCTCAAAAGGGATTTCTCCGATCTCATCCAGGAATATCGTCCCTTCTCCGGCCAGTTCAAATTTCCCTTTCTTGGGGCTGAAGGCGCTGGTAAAAGCCCCTTTTTCGTGGCCAAAAAGTTCGCTTTCCAGAAGGCTTCCCACGAAGGTGGCGCAGTTAATAGCCTGAAAGGGATGGGCCTTAAAAGCACTGTTAAAATGGATTGCCCTGGCTATCAGTTCCTTGCCGGTACCCGTTTCCCCTTCGATAAGGACCGTGATCCTGTTTTCAGAGAGTACACCGATCGTCTTGAAAATCTCTTTCATCCCCCGGTTCTTGCCGATTATTTTCCCCTCCATATATCTCGAAGAGGGATCAATCACTACAGCCGAGGCCGAGCGGACCGAACTAACGGACTTAAGAGCTTTATCAATGGCCTTTTCAAGCTCTTCCACATCGATCGGTTTGGGGATGTAATCGAAGGCACCAAGCTTCATGGCCTTAATGGTCATATCCATGTCATGAAAGGCCGTGACAATGATGATATTTTTTCTTCCCCCTGCGACCAGTTGACGAAGGACATCCAATCCATCCATATCGGGCAGGCGGATATCCAGGATAATCACCTGGGGATCGAAGCTCCGGCATTGGTTCAAGCCTTCGGAGGCGGACTGGGCACAGGCGACCCGATAGCCTTTTTCGACCAGAAACATCTCCAGGGACTCCAGAAGGGACTGTTCATCATCAATAATGAGAATTTTTTGGGCTTTCACGACATTTCTCTCAGGGGAAGGGCAAAAATAACCCGCGTTCCGTTGGGCTTGCGGATGACGACGTTTTCAGACCCGCCATGGGCTTCTATGATCTTTTTTACATTAAAAAGACCCAGGCCGGTACCTTTTTTCTTATTACTGAAAAAAGGGTTGAATATGAAAGGCAGGTCCTCGGCACTGATCCCCGGCCCATCATCGCTTATTTCAACCTGCAGGGCCTGACCATCTTTCCTTAATTTCCTGACGAAAATCTCCAAGTGTCCCCCCTGGGGCAGGACTTCCACGGCATTGAGCAGAATATTGATAATGGCCTGTTCCATCTTTTCATGATCCATCAGGGTCCGGGGAAGTCTTCCGGCATATCTTTTTATTACGGAGATTCCCCTTTCCCGGAACCTGGCCTCCATGATTTCGAGACAGGAATCCAGGATTTCATGGATAAAAAAAGGCTCCAGATTTAATTTGACCGGTCTGGCGAAATCCAGCATCTCATCCAGTATCCGCTCCAGCCTTGATATTTCATGGACGATGATTTCCATACGTCTCAGATCGTTGCCGCCGAACTCGGTATTTTTCAGGATGATCTGGCTGTTCATCTTGACCGATGAAAGCGGGTTGCGGATCTCATGGGCCAGGGAAGTCGTGAGCTTGCCGATATGGGCCAGGCGCTCGGATTCCCTTATGCGTCTTTCCGTTTCTATCCGGCCGGTGATATCCCGGCAAATCCCGGCAACGGCATACTTGCCCTGATAGCGGATACGTTTGACCTTGTTCTCGGTAAACAGGGTGTTTCCGTTCTTATGGCGGCGCAGGTAAACGTAAAGGTCATTAGCCTCTTCCCCGGACATCCTTTTTTCAAAAAATCTTTGCACCAGGGGCAGAGATTTTAAGGCAATAAATTCGGTATAGGGTTTTCCGAACATCTCCTCCGGGGAGTAGCCATGGAGATCGTAAAAGGCCTGGTTGGCAAAAACGATCAGGCCATCCTGGTTGACAAAATAACCGTCGTTTATTTCTTCCACCAGGACCCGGTATTTGGACTCCGATTCGGCCAGTTCCCTGGTCCTTTTTTCCACCTCCCGCTCCAGGTTCAAGGCATGTTCCCGGATGTCTTTTTCATGGAGAGATTGATAATAATTGCTGAATTTCTTGATGGTATAAAGGAGACAGGTATCTATCCCCTGAAGGGCCAGGAGGAGTTCCCTGCCGGCCAGTTTCTGCACCAGAACGGGCACCAGCAGCGTGCGGCACAGCTCATAGGCATTCTGAACATCCGACAGGGGAAAACCGCCTTCCAGCCTGATCCGGGCGATCCATTCAATATGGGCATCTATGCTTGAATAATCGTTATGGAGCAGAACGGCAGCACTGGCGTCAAAGGCCCGGGAAACAGTGACCTCCAGTTCCTCCAGGGGTCTTTCACTGTAATGCCGGCTCACCCCGCTATGCAGACGGTCCATCCATTCCTTGATAACCGGCCGGCGATTTATGGTCAGGATTTCTTTCAGGTTCATTTTATTAATTCACAACACCGCCCAGGGTTTAGGAAGAAAAATCTTTTCATAGAGGTTTAAGGCATATCGATCGGTCATACCGGCAATAAAGTCCGTCACCTTTTCCGGGGTTATTATTACCTCTTGACCGTACCCCCATTGATCCCCCAGAAATTCCGGATGGGCAAGCAGGATCTGGTATAATTCGCTGATTACTTTGCGGGCCTTGATAAAATCCTGATGGACCCGGCCGGCGTCATAAACATGACCATACAGAAAGGTCCGTAATCGATCCATAGCAGTTGAAACTTCTTCCGCCATAGAAAGACCCTGTGGAGGGTCCTTTAGGCTGTAATGGACTACGGCCTTAACCATGGTATCGATCCGTTTTGAGCTCCGATCCCCTAAGATTCTTAAACAATCTTTGGGAATATCCCTGGTGGAAATCACCCCTCCCCGGATGGCATCATCAAGATCATGGCTGATATAGGCAATGATATCGGCGACCCGGACTACCTCCCCTTCCAGGGTCATGGCCCGTTCGGATGGGTCCTGGGAAAGGATATCCCCTTTCCCCTTAGAATGTTTCAGAATACCGTCCCGGACCTCTAAGGTCAGGTTGAGGCCTTTTCCCCCCTTCTCCAAATGATCCACCACCCTGAGGCTCTGCTGATTATGGACAAAACCACCGGGAACGATCTGATCCAGGACCTCTTCCCCGGCATGCCCGAAGGGGGTATGGCCCAAATCATGGCCCAAGGCAATGGCTTCAGTCAGGTCTTCATTTAAACTGAGGGCCCGGGCGATAGTCCGGGCGATCTGAGAAACCTCTAACGTATGGGTCAACCGGGTTCGATAATGGTCTCCGGTGGGGGATAAAAATACCTGGGTTTTATGCTTCAACCGACGAAAGGCCTTGGAATGGATGATCCGGTCCCGGTCCCTCTGGAAAACGGTCCGTATAGAACATTCCTTTTCGGGAACCGGTCTTCCCCGGCTCCCAGCGCTCAAGGTCGCCCAGGGGGCCAGGAAATGTTTTTCCCGATTTTCAATGGCTTGGCGAATAATCATTAAGAACCCAATTTCAATTAGTTTTGATCAGACCTTCTTTTTTTAACAGGTTTTCAAAAAAAATCAAACCCCTTTCTCGGGCAGCTTTTTTATTTACAAACCGCTCGACCTTGGTTAGTATTCAGCCATGCGCATCATCAGCCATTACATGTCCAAAGAATTCTTAAAAATGACTTCGCTCTGTCTGGGGATCTTTGTGTTTATCTATCTGCTGGTGGATGTTATGGAAAAGCTGGATGATTTCAATGCCGCCGGGGTAGCCCCCGACCTCATCATTCGTTTTTTTATCTTCACTATTCCCAACATCATCAAGCAGATGATCCCGGTTGCCATCCTCATGGGGACTCAATTGACCTTTGGCTTCTTATCGAAGAACAATCAGATCATCGCCTTCAAATCCAGTGGTATCAACATGATCCGCTTGTCCTTTCCAATCATCCTGCTTTCCTTCACCGCGACCGTTCTGATCCTGATCCTCGGAGAGATCCTGGTTCCCTTTACGAATGCCCGGGCCTCTGAAATCTGGAATTACCGGGTTAAAAAAATGGAACCCCGGGCCGTCCTGCTCCAGGAGAAAATCTGGTATAAAGGGGATCAAGCCATTTATACCTTCAATAAATTTAATTTCAAAGACCAAACGGCGGAAGGCGCCATCCTCTATTTTTTTGACCCAAAGTTCAAACTACAATTCCGATTGGACGCCGAAAAGGTCTCCTGGAAAAATGGGACCTGGATATTTATGAACGGCCTCTCCCAATCTTTTCAACCGGGAGGTTCCTATTCCAGCCAGCCTTTTACTGAAAAAACAGTTGTTCTTCCCGAAACCCCCGAAGATTTCCGCTACCAGGAAAAACACAGTGAAGAGATGACCTATCCGGAGCTTAAAGCCTACATCCAAAAGGTTCAAAAGGAAGGCTACGAAGCCACCCGGTATATTGTCGAAAAACATATCCGCCTGGCGTTTCCGGTAGTCTGTATTGTTATGGCCTTATTCGGGATTTCCCTGGCCCTGCGTAAAGAAAAAGGCATAGGGATCAGCCAGGGGATTGTGGGGAGTTTACTCGTGGCCTTCGTCTATTGGATCTTTTTTGGCCTTTCACGTTCTCTGGGCATTTCCGGTATTTTCCCTCCTCTCTGGGCCGCCTGGTCCGCTAATATCCTTTTTTTGTTTATTGGAAGTTATCTACTCCTGAATATCCGTCAATGAAAAATCTTAATTTCCCCGGGCTCCTTAAAAAATTCCTGCCACTGGTTTATGTCCTGGCCTTTGTTTTAACTGTGGCACCACGAAGCATCAAAAGGTCTTTCGCCGAACGCCGAACATTGAACGACGAACGGTATTTTCGAATTAAAAAGGAGTAGTTATGCCAATGAATCTTTTTGAGAAAATCATAAAAACCCATCTCTGGAATAAACATAACCTCAAAAGCGATACGCTTCCCCTGAGGGTTGACCAGGTCCTGACCCAGGACGCCACCGGGACCATGGTGTACCTGCAGTTTGAGGCCATCGGACGCCCCCGGATACAGGTCCCCGTCGCGGTCTCCTATGTGGATCACAACACCCTGCAAGCCGATTCCCGCAATCCTGATGATCATG
>JACRBX010000077.1 GCA_016219225.1 Deltaproteobacteria bacterium | reverse complement strand
GGTCTCCGTCATAACGGACCTTCTTCCCCATCAAACAAGCGCTGATTCCCAGCAAACGATTGGTTTCCAAAAGGACCCCCAAAATTTTTCTTTTGTATCATGATTTTGGGTTGGCTGCAATTATTCCTCAACAATACTTTCTTTTAGGGCACCCAGGTACATGATGGGGACCGGCATACAGACCTCCTTCTCCGGGTAATACATACACCGGTAGGAAATACCTTAAAATAAAAGCCGAGTATACTTATAGTATACCCGGCTCGGCCCTGCCTTATGGTCGGTTTGACCCAAAAATTTATGTTTAAATTGAAGATAAGGGTTAAACCAATTTTGTCAATGGGCCTTGCTGCCTTGATCGGGGGACAAGGTTCAGGACTTGAGGATTGGGAGGGATTCTTCTTAAATAGCTGAGGGAAATTCTATAGTTGGGAAAGAAGACACCGGGCCGGATGAGAGGGGTTTACAGAAAGAAAAAAACTTGTTAATATTAGTATAAAAATAGGGTTCGAGGCCGCCAAAGGCCGGATTGAATCCTTTCATGGATCACAAATGCCCGTTGCGGGCATAGGAGTTCAATTATAGATGTCTACTGAAAATTTAAAAATTGTCGGAATACGGTTTCAAAATTCCGGACCGATTTATGACTTCGATAGCGGCCACTTCGTCTTGAAATGCGGGGACCTGGTTATCGTTAAGACCGACGAAGGGATGGGATTGGGCAAGGTGGTTCGAGGTCCGCAGAAAGTCGACCGGATCGATGAGGGAAAAGAACTCAAAAAGATATTTCGTCTGGCCAATGAAGTGGATTTGGATCAGCATCAGAAAATCCAGGAAAAAGAAAAGGAAGCCTTTGCCTTTTGTTTAGAGCGAATCCGCGAAAGAAATCTGATCATGAAGTTGGTCAAGGTGGAATGTTTCTTTGATGGGAGTAAGATCATTTTTTATTTCACGGCCGACGGGCGGATCGATTTTAGGGAATTGGTTAAAGATCTGGTCCATCGCTTTCATACCCGGATTGAAATGCGCCAGATTGGGGTTCGCAATGAGGCCAAAATGCTGGGGGGCCTGGGGCATTGCGGCCGGGGAGTGTGCTGTTCCACTTTTCTTCCTGATTTTGCTACGGTTTCTGTCAAGATGGCCAAGGAACAGAACCTGCCCTTAAACCCGATAAAAATTTCTGGGCTCTGCGGCCGGTTGATGTGCTGCCTGACCTATGAATATGATACCTACCTGAAACTGAAAAAGGATTTTCCAAAGTGCGGGAAGACCGTTATGAGTTCCTTGGGGCCTGTCAAAATCCTCAGGCAAAATGTCATGGAGGGTACTCTCCTAGTTGAGACCCAGGAAGGAGAAGAGAAAATTCTCAAGGTTGGAGACTTATCCCCGGGCACTGAAAAAAAATAAAAGACGATCTCTCGCAGAGCACGCAGAGACACAGAGAAAATAAGGAATCGTTGTGGAAAAAACATTTTATGTAACCACCCCCATTTATTACGTTAATGCCGAACCGCATATCGGCCATGCCTATAGCACCCTGGTGGCTGATACCTTGAACCGGTTTTATCAATCCCTTGGATATAGCTGCCGTTTCCAGACCGGCACCGATGAGCATGGAGAGAAAGTGGTCCAGGCCGCTCAAAAAGAAGGGTTGGAGCCGAAGCCCTATGCCGATCGAATCAGTCATCTGTTTCGCCAGACCTGGCCGGAATTAAATATTCAGCCCGACCGTTTTATCCGGACCACCGATGCCGATCATATCCGGGTGGTGACCTATATATTGAACAAGGTTTATGAAAGCGGGGATATCTATTTCAGCGAATACGAAGGCCAGTACTGTCTGGGATGCGAACGGTTTTATACCGAGCGGGAACTGGTAGACGGCTTATGCCCTGACCATCAATCCAAACCCACCCTGGTCAAAGAGGCCAATTATTTCTTTCGTATGAGCGCTTATCAGGATTGGCTGATCGATCATATTAAAAAGAATCCGGATTTTATTCGCCCGGAACGCTACCGGAATGAAGCCCTTTCTTTTTTAAACGAACCATTGGAAGATCTTTGCATTTCCCGGCCTAAATCTAGGCTGACCTGGGGGATTTCCCTGCCTTTTGATGATAATTATGTAACCTATGTCTGGTTTGATGCCCTGATCAATTATCTGACCGGCCTGGATTTTCCGAATGGGAGCCTTTTCCCTCAATTTTGGCCCTCAGCCCAACACATTATTGCCAAAGATATTTTAAAGCCCCACGGCATCTATTGGCCGACCATGCTAAAAGCTGCCGGGATAGAGCCTTTTCAACATCTCAATGTCCACGGCTATTGGAACATAGACCAGGCCAAGATTTCAAAAACCTTGGGTAATGTTATTCGGCCGAAGGACTTGATCGAACGTTTTGGAACCGATGCGGTCCGCTATTTCTTCCTGCGGGAGATGGTCTTTGGGCTGGATGCCCATTTCAGTGAAGAGGCCATGATTCAACGGATTAATGCCGATCTGGCCAATAACCTCGGTAATTGTTTCAGCCGCAGCCTGACCATGATCGAGAAATACTCCAGCGGGACAATCCCCAAACCGGAAGAGTACGGCCCGGCGGAAGAAGGGCTTAAGGAAAGGACTGTTCAGGTTTTGGAAACCATGAAGCAGGAGACCCGGAAGCTCGGTTTTCATAAGGCCTTGATGATTCTATGGGAATTGATTGATGAAGTAAATAAGTATATCGACACCCAGGCCCCCTGGGCCTTGGCCAGGGACCCGGGACAAAAACCGAGATTGATGACGGTCCTTTATACTCTGGCGGAGACCTTGAGGCAGATAGCCCTGCTGCTCTTTCCCTTTATGCCGCAGACTTCAGTCCGGATGGGTCGACAATTAGGGATTGGGGTTCAGTCAGGACCTCCAAAATGGGCAGAGGACTTGTTCTGGGGGGGAATTATTCCCGGGACTCCTATCCAAAAAGGATCGGCCCTGTTTCCCCGTATCGAAACGGAAAAGGCCAAACCGGCTCCTCCGCCCAAATCCCCCAAAGAACCGGTGATACCCGTGCTTTCCCCCCTGTCCTTTGAAGAATTCCAAAAATGGGATTTGCGGGTAGCCAAAATCCTTTCGGCCGAAAGGGTCCCTAAATCCAAAAAACTTCTAAAATTAGAGATTGACCTTGGGGAAAAAAGGACCCTGGTGGCCGGTATCGGTCAGGACTACGCACCGGAGGAGCTTCCAGGAAAAGAGATCGTGGTGGTGGCCAATCTTTTGCCTACCAAGCTCATGGGAGTGGAATCCCAGGCCATGCTCCTGGCCGCCAGGGATGAAAAGGGATTAAAGCTGATCATTCCTGAAGCAGAGATCGTTCCAGGGACCAGGGTAAAGTAATTTGTCATGGGAAGAAGAAGTTTCGAAGTGTATTAAATGCGGAAGCTGCCATTCCGTCTGCCCTATTTATTTAGAGACGGGTCAGGAAACCCTGGTAGCCAGGGGTAAACTGGCCATCCTTTCCGGTTATTTCTCCGACCCCCTGACTGCCGATAAAGAAATCTATCATCTGTTAAGTAACTGTCTGCTCTGCGGGGCCTGCGCTGAAAATTGCGCCAGCGGGGTCAAGGCCGATGAGTTGATTCAGAAAGGCCGCTGCCTGTTTATGGAAAAGGTTGGACCGGCCAAGTTGAAAAAATTTCTGGCCCGGGAAATCCTGCCTTGTCCGGATCGGCTGAAAATCCTCCGGGGAGGGCAAAATCTGCTATTCAAAAAGATCCCCGGAGAAAGGGGATTAAGGCTGCGCTTTTCCACGGACCCAAGGGCCTGGCCGGAACTGGCCCGGCCTTTTTTTCTGGATCGGAACCTAAAGCCGGCCATCCAACCTAAAGCCCATTCCCCTGAAATCGGTTATTTTGTGGGGTGTACAACCAATTATCTCTACCCGGAAGTGGGTGAGGCCACACTGAAACTCCTTCGCCCCATGGGAACTATAACAGTCCCGACACAGCAGAGCTGTTGCGGCCTTCCGGCTTTCAGTTTGGGCGACCTGAAGACAGCCCGGGACCTGGCCAGGAAAAATGTTCTGGCTTTTCATCGGGACCATTTGGAGGCCATCGTGGTTTCCTGTTCTTCCTGTGCCACCCACATCAAAATGGCTTATCCCGAGCTTTTGGCCGGGGAGACGGCGCTTCAGCCCAAAGTTAGGGGTTTTATCCAAAAGGTGGAGGAGCTGAGCCAATTTCTGGCAAAGAGAGGGTCCAGCCTGAGTCCCAGCCCTTCCCTCTCCCCGCTATCCGTGGCTTTCCACGACCCTTGTCATGCTAAAAGAAAACTCAAGATCGAGAAGGAGCCAAGAGAGCTCTTGCGGTCCGTGCCCGGCCTGTCTCTGGTGGAACTTAAAGGCAACCGCTGCTGCGGCCACGGCGGCCTGTTCAATCTCAGCCATCCCGATCTCTCCCGGAAGATCCTGGAACACCCCTTAACCGATCTGGATAGTAGTGGGGCCGAATGGATTACCACCTCCTGTATGGCTTGTTTAATGCAGTTTAAATTGGGGGTTCAGAGGACGGGGAGGAAGGTCCAGGTAAAGCACTGGGCGGAGCTGATGGTTTAATGGGCCGAATAATATAGAAGGTATTTTACGCGGCATGGTCAATCTCTCTTTTGCCGAGTCCCTCCTGAGCGTTTTGTTAGTACCTATCAAGCTGCTTTATATTTTGCAATGAGTTCGCGTATTGCCGGTACGATTTCTGTTGGGACCTCCATAACTGTCTGTCCCAAAGCCTCGAATACCGCCTCATCCTCAGCAACGGCTTCTTCTTCAGACTGCGATTCATAGTGGGCTAATACCTTTTTCACTCGTTCAGCATCCCATCCTGGTGGGAAGTTACTTTGTTTCATTTTTTCTTTCTCCTTCTGCGACGACGATAGGCAATTAATGGTTTGCCTCGTAGTTCATAGGCGGTAATTACAAAAACGCTATTTGGGTCTGGATCAGGAACATAAATTATTCTTAGATAACGTCCATCTGATGTCTTCCCGATTGTGATTCGTGATCCCTCTCGACCCGGTCGATCTTCTCCCGGGTTGGAAAGAACCTCTTCCACCTCTGTTTCCGCAACATCGTGTCCATAGATATGAGGTAGCCCAGTTCCTGGATCGATGTAATAACGGATATTCAATTCAATTATACCATCTTTTCTCGTTTTATTTTATTAGTAAAAGTCGAGCCAACGCGGCGATCAGCCGAACCTTTCTCGAACCGTTTGTCAGCCGATTCTTTTACGGTTTGGAGGCGTATCTACCGACGCGTCACTCGGCTGGAATATAATGACTTTACGGTCGCTGAACTCCCTTAGTGCCGCTTCGGAAAGCGTTCTTGAACTGAAGTGCGAGGCCTCGTCCCATGATGCCGACGCAGTTGACCGTATTGACTAAGGCTTCAACGTCTTCACTAAGTATGTCGCCTGTTTTGTATTCGATCATAAAAGTTGTCGTTGTTTGATACCGTTCATGCCGATGGTGGCGCCGGGCGAAGAGCTGCGGAGGATCTCCGCGTCGCACCAGAGCCAACCGTCTGCAATAATCGAGGGCAGACTGTCGACGTGAACGATGTGGTAGATCTTTGGTTCGGCAGGTATCGGCATGGTCATTCTTCCAATTTTACAAATAGTTCGATCTCTTCTTTTTGGTCATTCAGAGCGTTCGCCCCGTTGCGCGATTCCGGTTCCTTAACATCGATCGCAAATGCTGCTTCTGCTGACGATCCTTGGCTACGATGGGAGATTATGCCAAATCCGATTTAGAACTCAATATCTATTGGCTCGCGGCATCGGTGTTCCGCTTAGAAGCTTCTTTTTAGGGGTAAAAAGGCCTTTTTTTCCCCTTCCTTTATTCACTTCATTATAAATTCAATCCTCTGGCGTGGTCCGACCCGTTTGCCGCTTTCGGTATGACCCCAGTTCACCGGCATCATTTTTCTAATCTCAAAAATTCGATAATCTCACCGTTATAGATATGGTTAAGAAGACCATTGAGCGTTTTATTCGAACTATAATCAAGACATTCTACACATTCTTTAGGAGCTCTTTGAAATTGAATAGACCTTTTGTTGACATTCCATATGCTTACGAAGGAACTTTCTTGAATTATATTTCCTATCGTTTTCCAGCTTATGCCACCTCTACCTTTTGGACACATTTGAACATTTCCATTAGCCTCAATCATAGTCCTAACCCTTGACACTAGACATTTATCAAATACCGAGTGAGGAGAAAAGGTAGTTCTATTAAAATCTGTTGGAAAAAAAAGTTTGAATGCCTCATCCTCGTATTTGTGTTTAGCTTTCCTAAAATTATCTACCAAGCGTTTTAATTCTTCGGCTGAAAATATTATCGAAATATTGCCTTTAATCAACCGGAAAGTGATATAATCAACGCCAATATTTTTCATTTTTTCGGATATATTACAAATTCCATCAATATTTAAAGGGTGAAGCAAATATGTAACTCCAACCTTTGTGGATTGCACTATACTTTCTTTATATCGCCCATTATTATAATTCGTTATATTATTTACAACAATATTGAAGGAATGAATGGATGTACCATGCAGTTTGGCACGAGTTGTTTCATTATAAGAATCTAAGCTGAACCTTAAGTGGACAAATGGCCTTAGAAAAATCCGCTGATATTCGTTAGAAAATAGATCCCCGTTCGTCAATAATGTAATGTGTACTGGAAAACCCAAACAATATTTAAAAATATTATAAGCCTCTGGATGCATTAACGGCTCGCCCCCACCACAAAATCGCACAGAAATAGTTCCTTTTAAAACCATTTCTTTTATTATTTTTTTAATTATTGGAAAACCCATACTACATTCTGGAGATGATAAGCGGTAAGTCTTCGAAAAGCAAAAATGACAAATGTGATTACATCTATTGGTTATATCAATGTCTAATCGAGCAGGCCAATCATAGACAAAATCACTTTTAAGAATCTTCAAATAATCTTCAGGGGTTTCTGGGAAAAAATCTCCGGAATGTCCAGGGATTATAAAAGTATCTAAATTCAGACATCCTGACACAGTGCCTCATTTTTATGTAACATGGACGATATCCTTGACACCATAAACGAGTCGAAGCTTCGAACCCGGGAATAATGTTTTTGTCGAATTCAACATTTCACAGAGCCTTCCGATAGCCTTGCTG
>JACRBX010000076.1 GCA_016219225.1 Deltaproteobacteria bacterium | reverse complement strand
CTCAAGGACGATGGGTATAATCCGGCCCGGGCCATGGCTAATCTCACCGAAATGAAAGGCAAAGTTTTTGCCGTTAACGCCCTCCTGGGAACCGCAGTCGTCAATGCCTGTAAGGACTTCTTTTTTGAGAACAAAATTCCTATAATCGACGCTTACGGCGATGACCGTATCTGGGCTAAATATCCCAAGGAAAAACATAAATACATCATTGTCTCCTATACGGATTATGAGGATGAGGCGCAGTTTTTAGGTACCCATGCTATAAAAAACCTGGGGACTAAAAAGCTGGCCGTCTTCTACCAGAATGATGACTATGGTAAAATGGGGTTGGAAGGGATAAAGATGGCCCTGTCCAAGAATCCGGGCAAGGCCGAACTGATGGTCGCCATCCCCTATGAAGTCACGGAAAGGACCATGGGCACCCATGCCCAGAAGCTTAAGGAATCCGGGGCCGATACCATTTTCATGTATCCCACCATGACCCATGCCGCCCTGATCCTCAAGGAAATGGCCAAGATAGGCTATCGGCCCAAAGCCGTAGGGAGTTTTCCGGTGGGCGACCCCATTATGTATAATGTGGCCGGGGCCGATGTCTGGGAAGGGGTTTATCCGGCCGGGGCCGGTCAGGTTGGCGTCCCGGGAGAACCGGCCATGGACCGGGTATCCGACATCCTTAAAAAATATGAACCCAAACTGGCCGGCAAGGAATATCTGGCTGTCTTTGGAGCGGTCTCCATGATAACCCTGGTAGAGGGTTTAAAGAATGCCGGAAGGAATCTTACCCAGGAAAGTCTGATCAAAGGGATGGAAATGATCAAGAACTGGAAGCCCGAAGGGATCGGTGCCCCTATGACCTTCTCCCCGACCCGACACCATGGTGTCAATGGATCACGGCTTTTACATGCTGAAAAAGGCAAGCACGTACCGGTTACCGATTACGTAATTCATAAATCCTTATTTTAACCAACTCCCATTCAGGGGTCGGGGGTCGGCGAAACCCATTTTCATCCTTCGTGGTGCCCCTTGGGTGATGCGGGCTTAGTTCGAAAATAGGGCTCAAGGGTTTTAAATTACACGTCTTTCACTTGAATCCTCGACCCCTCGCCCCTTGAATCCATTTTTATGCTTCGTGGCGCCCCAGAGGGGCGTGAGGGCTTGATAGCATTATGTCCATATTAGAGATCAAAGAGTTGTCCATCAGCTTCGGCGGCATCATGGCCTTGAGTGGTATCGGCCTCCAGGTCCCGGAAGAAAAGATTATCGCCGTGATCGGGCCCAATGGATCCGGCAAGACCACCCTGTTTAACTGCCTTACCGGGATCTATCGACCGAATCAGGGGGAAATCCTTTTTAAGGGAGAGAATATTCGCAAGCTTTCCCCGGATGCCATTGCCAGCCGGGGAATCGCCCGGACCTTTCAGAATCTGCGGCTGTTTATGAATATGAATGTCCTGGATAATCTTCTGGTCGGGCGCCATCTCCATTTTAAGAAAAACCCTTTTTCGCCTTTGCTGAGAATCCGTAAAGAAGAGCTCCGCCACCGGGAAACAGTCGAAGAGATCATCGACTTTCTGGATCTTCAGGCCTATCGAAAATCCCGGGTGGCCGATTGCCCTTACGGGGTCCAGAAGCGGATAGAAATGGGGCGGGCCCTGGCCCTGGAACCCAAAATCCTTTTGTTGGACGAACCGATTTCCGGCTTGACCTCTGAGGAAAAAGAAGAGTCGGCCTACCGGATCAATGAGATCCGGGGCAGGTTCCGAATGACCATCCTTTTAGTCGAGCATGATTTAAGGATTGCCTCCAAACTGGCCGACCAGATGGTCGCCTTCTATTATGGCCGGAAGATTGCTCAAGGGACCCCTGAAGAGGTGCAGCGCAACCCTGAAGTTATTCGAGCCTACCTGGGGGATGATTAATGTCTTTCTTAAAAATCGCCAATATTGAGACCCTTTATTTTGACCGTATCTACGCCCTGCACGGCCTTTCCCTGGAGGTAGCCGAGGGAGAAATCTTTGCCGTCCTGGGGCCCAATGGGGCCGGAAAAACGACACTTCTCAGGACCATCGCCGGGTTACTCAAGGATCAGCCCAAGAAGGGGGTCATCGAATTCAACGGCCGCCGGATCCACCGTCTGCCCCCGGAGCGGATTTCTTCTTCCGGGATTGTTTACGTCCCCGAAGACCGCGGTCTTTTTCGGGAATTGACCGTCCGGGAAAACCTGGAGCTGGGCTGTTGGGGCCGCCGGGACAAAGGGATCAAGGATGATCTGGATTTTATCTACGAGCTTTTTCCGATCCTGAAAGAACGGACCGGCCAGCAGGCCGAAACCCTCTCCGGGGGGGAACAGCAGATGCTGGCTATTTCCCGGGCCATGCTGCGCAAACCCAAGCTTTTGATGCTCGACGAGCCCTCTCTGGGTCTGGCCCCGCTGGTGGCCCGGCTGGTCTTCGATGCCCTGCAAAAGATCAGTAAGCTCGGGACGACCATCCTGCTGGTCGAGCAGAATGCCAAATTAGCCCTCAAGATTGCCAACTACGGCTATATCCTGGAAGCCGGCCGGATCGTGCTGAAAGGATCATCAAAAGAATTAATGGAAAACGAAGATGTCCAGGAACTGTATTTGGGCCTGGGCAAGGAATCGACCTCTTCCAAGGGTTGGCGACTTTATAAGAAAAGAAGGAGATGGTAATGCATCAGGGACTAGAACATTTTCCCGCCCTGTTTTTCAGCCAGGTGGAGCGGTATGGAGATCGGGTGGCCCTGCGGCACAAGGATTACGGGATCTGGAAGCGCATTTCCTGGAAAGAATATGGTCGAATGGTCCGACAGGTGGCCGCCGGCCTGATCGCATTAGGGGTTGAACGAGGGGACCGGGTCTGCATCCTGGGTGAAAACCGGCCGGAATGGCTGGTTTGCCATCTGGCCGTTATGTCCGGCGGGGGGGTGACCTGCGGCATCTATCCGACCTCGGCTGCGGATCAGGTGGCCTATGTGGTCAACCATTCCGAATCGAAGGTCCTGTTTGTTGAAAATGAAGAACAGGTGGACAAGGTCCTCCAGATCCTCCCGGATCTGCCTTCAGTTAAACAGGTCATCATCTGGGACCCCAAAGGGCTGTGGGGGTTTTCCCAGGAGAAGATCATCTTCTTCGATCAGTTTCTCAAAGAGGCCGCCTCCCATCTGGAGCATAATCCCCGCTGCGTGGAAGACCACCTGGCCGAGATTCAGGCGGATGACACCGCCATGATTATCTATACCTCCGGAACCACTGGCCGGCCTAAAGGGGCCATGATCAGCCACCGGAATATCCTGGGCCTGACCGAATCCTATGATGCGGTCAACAAGGGTTTTGAGACCGATGAAGTCGTCTCCTACCTGCCCCTGGCCCATATTTATGAAAATTTGATCTCTGTTTTTACCTCCATCTGGAGCGGATGTACGGTCAATTTTGTGGAGAGTATGGATACCCTGCCGGAAAACCTGCGGGAAGTTTCCCCGACCGTTTTTGCCAGTGTGCCCCGGATCTGGGAAAAATTTGCCTCCATGATCGAAATCCGCATGTCCGATTCCACCCCCTTGAAGAAGATCCTTTATCGCCTGAGTATCGGGATCGGTCTGAAATATATACGAACCCCCGGAGGTTCTAAAGAGCGCCGGCTGTGGGCCTTGCTCTACTGGCCCTTTTACTGGCTGGTCCTATACCATCTGAGACGCCAATTAGGGTTTGAGCGGGTCCGTTTTGCCATCTGCGGGGCGGCCCCGGCCTCTCCGGAGCTGTTTGAGTATTACAATGCCCTGGGCATCCCCTTACGGGAAGGTTACGGCCAGACCGAATCGACCGGGGTGATCGCCTTGCAGCGCATCGACCATCCCCGCTGGGGCTATGTGGGGGAACCGATCCCCGGGGTAGAGGTCAGGATTGCCGAAGACGGAGAGATCCTGGCCCGAGGCGTCGGAGTCTTTAAAGGCTATTTAAAGGACCCCCTACTGACGGCCGAGACCGTCAAGGACGGCTGGTTGTATACCGGGGATGTGGGGGTTCTGGAAGACGGTTATCTGAAGATCATGGACCGTAAAAAGGACATTTTGATTACGGCCGGCGGGAAGAATATCACCCCGGCCTTTATTGAAAATAAGTTGAAATTCAGTCCCTATATCCAGGACGCCGTGGTGATCGGGGACGGCCGCAAATTTTTAGCGGCCCTGATCTTGATCGATGAGGACAATGTCAATAAATATGCCCAGGATAACCGTATCCCCTTTACCACCTTTGAAAACCTGACCCAGAATCCTGAGATCATCAAACTAATCGATCAGGAAGTATCCAAGGTCAACAAGACCCTTTCCCAGGTCGAATCCATCAAGAAATTCGCCCTCCTTCCCAGACGATTTTATGAGGAGGATGGGGATGTCACCCCGACCAAAAAGGTCAAACGCCGTTTTCTGGAAAAACGGTATGCCGAGTTGATAGAATCGATGTATAAAGGGAAAAGATGATATGGATCTGATTGAAAGCTATAAAGAAGAACTGCGGTTGATACGAAAGCCCTGGACCGGTTTGTGGATTGTCTTGTTGCTGGTCGCTTTACTCCTGCTGCCCTGGTTTGGCCGGGAATATTGGGTCTATGTGGCCACCCTGATTTTTATCTACACCATCGGGGTACAAGGGCAAAACATTTTAATCGGTTATACAGGCCAGATCTCTTTCGGGCAGGCCGGTTTCCTGGCCATCGGGGCCTTTACCTTCGGACACCTCTCCCGGATGGGTTGTCCTATACTGATTAATCTCTTTTTATCCGGTTTCCTGGCCGGGCTTTTCGGTATCCTGGTCGGCTTTCCCTCTCTGCGCTTAAAAGGTCCTTATCTGGCTATTGTCACCCTTGGATTCGGGATAGCGGTCTATCAGGTCTTCGTCAACTCGGAGCTCCTGTCCGGGGGCCGGATGGGGCTTACCGTCCAAAAGCTCCAGCCGTTCCTGACCCTGAGTCAAACCACCACCTTTTACTATTTCATTCTTTTTTTGGCCTTTCTTTTTACTTTGATGTCTTATAACCTGATTTCTTCTTTTGTCGGTCGGGCCTTCATCGCCATAAGGGATAACGACATCGCGGCCGAAGCCATGGGGGTCAATCTCACCCGCTACAAGCTGCTCTCTTTTGCCATCAGTTCTTTTTATACCGGGGTTCAAGGAGGACTCTATGCCTTGTTACTGGGTTATCTGGAACCCAACATGTTCACCTTCCTGGAAACCATAACCCTGTTTGTGGCTGTCATCATCGGCGGTTTGGCTTCGGTGGAAGGGGCCATCCTGGGAGCGGCCTTTGTGGTTCTGGTTCCTCAGGTTTTCAGTGATATAAAGGCCTTGATCCCGGTGGTCTATGGAATAGCCATTCTGATCATCCTGATTTTCGAACCCCTGGGGCTCTCCGGCCGTTGGATGAAGATCCGGCTCTATCTCAGGATGTGGCCGTTTAGATAAAAATTCGGCTCAAGGTTCAAGGCACAAGGTACAAGGTAAAGAGCAGTTATTTTTTGTCCTTCCTTGCGCCTTACGCCTTGGGCCTTTTGCCCTTGACATTAAGGAAAACTTATGAACTTATTTCTGCAATATGCCATTTCCGGTCTGTCCATCGGCAGTTTGTATGCCCTGGTTGCTTTGGGTGTAGTCCTTATCTACCGCTCCACCCGGATCTTAAATTTCGCCCATGGCGATATGGCCACTGCCGGAACCTTCTTCGCCTTCATGATTTTAGGTTGGAACCAATCCTTCAGCCTGGCCTTTTTTCTGGCCCTCCTTTTCGGCGGTTTACTCGCCATGGGTTTTTATTTTGCCATCCTCATTCCGGCTCAGCGGCGGGATGCCACCTTGTTAGGGCAAACGATCTTAACCGTAGGGTTGGGATTGATCTTTCAAGGACTTATTTCTTATACCTGGGGTACAGAGCCGCAATCTTTTCCTTTCCCCCTCTCGGACACTAAGGTCTATAAGCTTGGGGAAACGGTGGTCAGCCAGCTCTCGCTGGGGGCCATGGCCGTCGGCCTTTTGGGGAGCGCATTACTTTATCTTTTGGTTCAGCGAACCCGTCTGGGGCTGGCCATGCGGGCCACATCGGAAAACCTGCCGGCGGCTCAGACCCTTGGTATACCGACCCGCAGTATCCTTTCTCTTTCCTGGGGACTGGCCGCCTTCCTGGGGGTCCTGGCCGGTCTCTTCCTGGCTCCGGCCCTGCTGCTGGATCCCTTCTTCATGCTCGATCCCTTTCTGAAGGGATTTGCAGCCGCCGTATTGGGAGGGTTGAACAGCCTCCCCGGGGCCATCGTAGGCGGCCTCCTGTTGGGACTGGCTGAAAGTCTGGCCGGCAACTATATCACCGTGGCTTTCAAGAATACCCTGGCTTTCCTGGTGATTATTGTTATATTATTAATACGGCCGGAGGGACTCCTGGGAACGGAGTTCAAAGAACGGGTTTAATGATTTTAGAGAAACGGATGGGACGTTTAGGGCGGTTATTCATATTTGTAACGGTTTTGGGGGGCCTGCTTGGCCTCGATCTGATGGTTTTCCCTTTCCCGGTTAAGGCCCAATGTCCATCTTCCGAAAAACTTCTCCCCGCCATCAGAAAAACCTTCCCGAAATTACAGTTCGAAATAGGAAAGGTCAGTCCGGCCGAAGCCGGACTCTGCCAGATACCCCTAAAAATAGGGGGCCAGATCCACCTTCTTTATTCTGATTCCCGGGGAGATTTCCTGCTGGCCGGTAGTCTCTTCGAAGCAAAGAGCGGGAAGAACCTGACCCAGGAAACCCTTCAATTGTTGAACCGGCTCACTCCCGAGGAAATGCGTCAGGTAGAATCGCTCACGGCCTTTACCATGGGACAGGGGAAAAAGGTGGTTTATCTGGCCACCGATCCCCAATGCTCCTTTTGCAAACAGGCCGAGGCCCTTTTAAAGAAGGTGATGGAAAAAGAAGGATTTCAGGTCCATTTTCTCCTTTTTCCTTTGGATATTCACAAAGGGGCCCGGGAGCAATCCATTGCTATCCTTTGCGACCAAAAAGGAGTCGAAGGATTAGAGGGGAATTATCAATCGGACCACCAATGTGCCGAGGGGATCAAAAAGGTGGATGGTACGATCGCCTTCATGAAGAAAAAAGGGATTTCTTCAACCCCGACTTTTATTTTCAGTGATGGGATTTATATGTCCGGGGTAATCCCCGAAGAGGAATTGCGAAGGCGATTAGGCTTGACCAAGCCCTTGAAATAACCGTCCCGCTGTATCTTGAATATCTTCAGGGGCGGGATAAACCCGCCCCTGATCGGCACAAGAGCCCTGTTGCTTATTACTTCTTGGAGTAATCGTACCACCCTTTTCCGGACTTCTCCCCATAGTTTCCCTTAACATATTTTTCCACAATGCTCGGAGCGGGAAGGTCGGCAAAATCACCGGATTTCTTAAACCGTTCCACGGACATGATATAGGCCAGGTCAATGCCGGTCAGGTCCATCAGCCGGAAGGGACCCATAGGATGGCCGGCCCCGTAAACACAGGCCTTGTCGATGTCTTCAGCCGTGGCGATGCCCATCTCCAGCATCCAGAGGGCCTCCCGGCTGATGACCTTGAAAATCCGGTTCAGCAGAAACCCTTCCACTTCCTTATTGATCAGCACCGGCACCTTTTCCAATTTCTCACATAGTGCCATAGTCACCGTGGCGGTTTCATCCGAAACATGGGGGCCTTTGACCACTTCCACCAGTTTCATTACCAGGGCCGGGTTGAAGAAGTGCATGTTGACGACTTTATCAGGCCGTTTGGTGGCGTCGGCAATCAAGGAACTCACCAGGGCCGAGCTGTTGGTGGCCAGAATGGCATGGGAAGGGGCGAATTGATCAAGGTCGGAAAAGACCTTTCTTTTGATGTCGAGGACTTCGATGGCTGCTTCGATGACAAAGTCGGCGTCTTTGGCCGCCTCTTTCAAATCGAGGGTGAAGGAAATATTCTTGCGGGCTGCATCGGCCTGTTCCTGAGTCAATTTCCCCTTGGCAACCCTTCCGGGCAAATAGGTATCGACAAATTTTTCGGCCTTCTTTAAAATTTCCGGAACCACGTCGGTACAGGTGGTCTTATACCCATGGAGGGCGCAAAGAAGGGAAATCTGGTGGCCCATGTTACCGGCCCCCACTACACAAACATTTTTAATGTCATTGACGGTCATTACCTTTCTCCTTTCCTGAAACTGACAAAATAGATGCGTCGATGATCGACGATAACAGGACATCGGGTTTTTCCGACTTTCTGTCTGAAAAGAATATAAAATAAGCCGACTGGAGGGTCAAGAAGAAAAAACATTCTAAAGTTTAATTATTCCCTGAATTTTTCGGTTCCTATGATACCTTTATTTAAAAAATAAGAAAAAAATCATGACCGGCTCTTTTTTTTAATCCAGGAGGAATAAAGGCGGGTTGTTCTCTCAGCCGGATACCCGGCACCCCTTGCAGCCAATAAAATTCTTCTCAAAATGGCAAGAAAATTTTTTGCATTTCTTTGTGCCTTCGAGTCTTCGTGGTAAGCTTTTGGTTCCGGCTTGTCCGGGTTAGGAAAGAAAAAGGGACAGTTTGAAAAATATTGACAAACTGTCCCTTTAAGGAAAATCGATTTAGAGAATAAAAAACTATTTTTTTTCTGGAGCTGGAGCCGGGGCCGGAGCCGGAGCGGCTTCAGGAGCCTTTTGCTCACCTCCAGGAGCCGGAGCAGGAGCTGGTTCCGGGGCTTTTTGTTCAGCCGCAGGTGGGGCCGGCGGAGCCTCTTCCTTCTTTTTGCAACCCATGGCAAAAGAAAAGACTACCAACAACATTACGACGAGCACCAAGGAAATTATTTTCCGCATTGTGACTCACCTCCTTTGCTTAATTTAAATTGCTTGCCAGTAAAATTATGACCTAAAAAAAATGAAAAAATTCTATCTCTTTTCAAGAAGATAGACAGAGTATCCTTAAATATAAATTGTGATAATAGGCGATCTGACCGCCCATGTCAAGAAAATTTTTATTTTATCCTTTTAGGGTTCATTTGACCGGGCTTTCCTTTTCTTTGAGGATCTTATGTCGCACCCCGGCCATCAGGATAGGCCAGGCAATCGTGGCATCGCACAAAACCTCGGCATAACGCCCGCCTTCTTCCGGGGAGGCAAATTTCCCCCAGGAAACCCCTTCCGAATAAGTGCAGCCGCTTAAACCTCCCCAATGGGCCGGTTCGGGACAAATACGAACCCCGTAAGAGAACCGTTTCAGGGGGATTTCTTCCTTCAAACGGTATTGGAGAATTTCCAGAAAAGGCCCGACCTGTTGGGCCCAGTTTCTTGGGACCCCACCGCCGATCGTGAATATCCCCAGTTTGGAAGCCTTAATAATGTGCTGTGTATAGGACCCGAGATCAAAAAACGGATTAAAATTAAATATCATTTTGCCTAAGGCTTCAGCCGGAGTGGCGGCCTTTTTTGAATCCAAAATCTTTCGGACTAAACTGGTGGCCATATCCAGGCCCAACTCAGAATCAGTGAAGGCCGGGATATAGACCGGGACCCCTTTTAAGTAAGCATTTCTCAGGATACCGGGTTGATCGGTAATTTCAGCTAAATATTTTCCGACCTCCCGGCAAAAGATTTCGGAGGACAAAGGGGCCTCTTCCAAATCGATTCGGTCTAAAACCCGTGAGATGATTTCCTCTATATGATTGAGGTTCTTTTCCATTTCCAGGGTATCATAGATCCGGTTATAGCCGGCGTCATAAAAATAAGCATCCGATCGGGAAGGGGGACTTTTGTAATGGAGTAAACCCACCGATTCAATCAAACCATGGGCCATCAAGGCCCCGGTTGAAATGATGATATCCAGCCATCCCCAATCGATCATATCGCAGATCAGAAGGCCCATCTTGGCGACCGACATGGCTCCGGAGAAGGTTCCGACCTTAAGGCAATGGGGATCGGAGACCATTTCATGAAATATGTCCTGGGCTTCTCCCAGAGAACGCCCTCCAAAAGCCGTTTGAGCCATGCCTGTTAATAAGGAGCTAAAATCATCAATCTCTTTGATATCGAGACTTTTAAGGGGAGTCAGTCCATCCTGGGTCCCGTCATGCGGATCGTGCCAAGACCGCCTTTTAAATTCAGACATGGTGATTTTCTTTCTTTGATGAATAAAACAAACAAGAAGGGAAGGATCCTATAGCCTGAAAGAAGGTCTCAGGTCCGAATCGAGTACCCGGCTGGAAACTGGTTGTGGAATCGGTTGGAATCGGTTGGATGAGGACGTCCGCCGTTTCTGGAGAAAGGCCGGTTTCATCCAATCCCAGAAAATTAAGGGTTCGCAAGAAATCTTCCTATTAAATGGTGATGAAAATCCTGATCCAGAATTTCCTTTAAAGTTGCTGTACTCAAAGCAAAAATACTGCGGCCACCACCACTGTGGTCCAAATACCATCCGCCCGGGTCACGCAGGTCGTCGAAAAGGTATCTACTATTTTGCCGCTCATCCGGTAGATTTCCCGCCGTTCATCGTAGTCCTTCTGGGGATCGAAATCGATTCCCAGGGTGGTAGCCAGCATGGTGGAGGCTAAATCTTCGGCAAAATCCCCCATGACTTTCTCGTTCTCCCCGAAGGCCGAATGTTCGGACAAATATCCATAATGGTATTCATCGGCGGGAACGGCCAGACCTATGGAAGCCCCCATCAGCCGTTCCGGCTCATTGGAACTGATCTTGGCCAGGACGCAGAAGGTGATTTGCCCTGGTAAAAGTTCTTGGATCCCTTCTTCAAAAGGAATGATTTTACAGTTGGGAGGGAAAATAGAAGAAACATAGACCAGGTTGCATTTTTCGATTCCGGCATCCCTTAAAGCCAATTCGAAAGATTGCAATTTAGCTTTGTGTCTCCCGATCCCCTTGGTAAAAAAGACCTTTTTAGGAACCAGCCAGGCGTTATCAAACTGGCCAGAATTCTTTATTTTTTTCGGTTTAGCGCTAGTCAAGGCTTTGATCCTCATATATTAAAAAACTTGATTATATATTATATTTTAGGAGATATTGTCAAGATTAAAATAAAAAATTCCTCTTTTATTGAACCTGCCCGGATAAAAGTCTTTCTTTTAATTCCCTGGCACCCAATTCCATTAAGGGTTTGAGCTGGACGATGTCCATGGTGTTATAGCGTATCAAACGCTCCAGAGCCGATGGGTCTCCCCATTGGTAGGCCTTCCAAAGCAACACGGCATCAAAACCATTCAGCCCTTCCACAGAAGGGTCCCGGGACAAACCCAATTGCCTTTCAATGGACTTCAAGCCTCCCCGCAGTCCTAATTTTTTCAAGAGAAAGCGCAGATCGATATGAGCCGGGGGAAGGGTGAGATTCCGGAACCACCTCCTGAGAATAGGCAGGTCGAAACAAGACCCGTTAAAAGTGATGACCAGGGAATAAGAGGCAATGGCCTGCTCAAACTCCTCTAAATTCCGGCCATTAACGAAGGTCTGGACCTTTCGGCCGTCATAGAGGCCGATGACCGTGATCTCATCCATATCCTGGTAACCCCCGCTGGTCTCTATGTCTAAAAAAACAGCCTGGTCCTGGAAGGATTCAAAAACCCGCCAGAGGTCGGCCGGCCGAAGGCGATCTACAAAAAAAAGGAGGTCATCGCGATGTTCCGAAGAAATCTCCAGCTCTCGTCTGATCAGGTCATCCCGATCCGGTGAGAAGATCGGATTTTCATGGTTTAAAAAATCGGTCCAGGTCAGGACCCCTTGATCCCACAACTGCTTTTCAGTCTTGGGTCCGATGCCCGCTATATGGATAAAGGTATGATCTAACAAAAGTTTATGCTCCCTATGCTTGATACTGGTTGCTGGATACTGGATTATATCAAGTAAAGGAAAGACTTTTTTTCAGCCTTCCCCATCGAGCCTCGCACCCTGCATCAGGGCCTGAATGGGTTTTAATCGATAGGGGGTCCCCTCCTCTATGGCGGTCAGAACCGTCCCGCCGCCGGTGAAGAAATAATATTGGGTGTTGTCGATAACGCTCAAGTAGAGGCCGGGGTTCAGGTCTTTGAATTCCTGGAGAGTGTCGCCGCCACCGTACATTTTATAGGCTGTCTGGTTTTGATCAATAGTCTGGTCCAGGGCCTTGGACCCTTCGGTAAAATAAGGGGTGTAGCCCATGACGGCATTGACAAATATCGTTTTGGCTTGAGAGAGCACCTTCCTGACCTCGGGATCCTCAAAAGAAGGGGAGGCGATATCCAAAAGATAGCCATAACGATCCCCGGCCTTGAAATTCCTGATATTAAGGGTTCGAATTTTTCCTTCAAAGGGTCCTTCCATGGTTTCTGATTCGATTACCAGGGGAAGTTCAACAATTTTATTGGCCTTTTCATCCAGGGCCACCAACTCCCTGGCGGTCTGCACATCCTTTTCCGAGACCCCGGCGATCTCCACCCCCCATTTGGCGGCCAGATAGGTATTATAAATCACGCCGCCTAAGATCAGATGGTCCACCTTTTCATAAATTTTATTCAGGGGGCCTATTTTGGTGTCATACTTGGCCCCGGCCACTACCGCTAAAAAAGGGCGCTCCGGTTTTAAGACCCGGTCCAGGTTGGCAATTTCCTTTTGCATCAGGAAGCCGGCATAGGCTGGCAAATACCTGGCAATCTCATAGGTGGAGGCATGGGCCTGCCAGGAGCCGAAGGCATCGTTGACAAAGACATCGGCCAGTCCGGCTAATTGCTTGGCAAAGGCCTCCCGTTCCGGCCCCTGACTCTCTTCTCCCTGAAACCACCGGGTGTTGGGGAGATATATGCCGCCTATTTTGCGGTTTCGGAGATCCTTGATGGCCAGGTTGACCGAGGTGTCTATATGGGTGATCCCCTTGGAACCGGCGATTGGAAAATCCGGGACAAAAAAATTGGTATGCAACTTCTGTTCTAGATAACGGACAATAGGATCCACCCCGCTGTCAGGAGAACAGGAAATGGTCCCGGTCTTTTTGTCTCGGGGGCGCCCCACATGGGTCATCAGGATCGGCCGACCACCCCTTTCAACGATATTGTAAAGGGTGCCGAAGGTTTGCTCGATCCGGTAAGGATCTCGAATGATCCCTTTTTTAACGACATTATGATCCACCCGGAGAAGGACGATTCTGTCTTCCAGGTCAGCCTGCTGGATGACCTGGAGATGCGGGTCCAGGGTATGATGGGTCATGGGGAATATCCTCTCCGACATCCCCTTCCATCCAACTTAAGGCCAGAAGGGATGTCGGGTCGGTTTCAGATTTTTTAAAGGGACTTCAATTTCTTCTGGGCCAGCTTGGCCTGACTCGACTTAGGATAGCTTTTAACGATTTTTTCCAGGAGGAGTCTGGCGCTACCGGTATCCTTAAGGCTGATAAATGACAGGGCCTGCTTATATAGGGCTGGAGGGACAAATTTACTTTTAGGATAAGCCTTAATCAATTTTTGATAGGTCAGGATGGCCTCTTCATAGTCCTTTTGCCCAAAAAGCGATTCGGCCAATCCGAACCGGGCCTCTTCCACAAATTTTCCTTTGGGGGCTGTTTTCAAATATTCTTCGTATTTTTTTGAGCGCCTTCAAAGGCCTGTTTTTTAAACAAGGTCTCGGCGGCCTCAAAAATATCTTCCGGGACGGCTTTAACCTTTTCCTTTTCTTTGGTCGGCTCTTTATTTTCTTTTGGACCCTCCGGGGAAACCCGTGTCGTTTCTTTGGCCTTTTCCGGTGTAGGTTCCGGTTCGGCAGGAGGGGGTGGTGGCGGAGGCGGCGGTGGAGGGGGTTGTTCCAGCCGTTTCAAACGGGCTTCCATTTCTTTCAGCTCTTTGACTAAAGACTCCGTCAACCTACCCTGATCTCTTTTTTGGCTATACTCAAAGGCCTCGATACGCCCCTGAAGATCCTGGATCTGTGTTTTCAGGGCCTCGATTTGGGTGGTGGTGTTGGCTTGAATTTGATGAACCGGCTGCAGCAGGGAATCCATTTTTTTTTCTGCCTGATCCATCCGGCGGGACAGGGCGGCCTTCATTTCTTCGTTCGAATCCCTATTAGAATCTCTCAGGATGGATAGTTGGCGTTCCAATGACGCAGTCTTGTTGTCCAAGATGATCGCATCCTCCCGGCTGGCACAACCGAACAGGCAAAGAAACAGGGACACTATAAGAAAACTGTTAACCCTTTTCACCCTAACCCTCCAAATCCGGTATTAGATTCTTAAAAAGAGAGATGCATCTCCGCCTATTTTAGTACAAAATGGGCCCGGCGATTCTTGGCCCAGGCCGCTTCGGTATGATTCGGATCCAAAGGTTTTTCCTTGCCAAAACTAATGGTTGAAACGCGATTGGCGCTGATACCCAGGGACACCAGGTACTGCATGGCCGCATCGGCTCTTTTCTGTCCCAGGGCCAGGTTGTATTCGGCGCTTCCTCTCTCATCGCAGTGGCCTTCGATCTGAACCTTGGCTAAAGGATAGCTCTTTAGCCATTTGGCTTTTTTGTTTATGGCCTGTTTGGCCGTATCGGAGAGGAGGTATTGATCGAATTCAAAATAGATGTCATCCGTTTCAAAGCGGGCCTTCTCAGCCGCTTCCTTCAAACGCCTGGCCTCTTCTTCTTTCAGGGCCCTTTCTTTCAATTCCTGATCGGTTGGTCCCTGTTCTTTAATACGCACCTGTTTTTTGGCCTTTTCCGCCTCCTTTTCCGTGGCGGCCGGGGGTGTTGAAACAATGCCTTCACTTTTTATTTCCTTTTTGCCGCAAGAAAAAAGAAAGAGGCCGGAAATGAAAAAAACCAGGATCAATATTCCAAGAGCGGTTTGTTTTGCCATCACGTTTTTTTCCTCCTTTGGATTAGATGAAACTATTGTATCTCATTTTAAGTTGTAATTATAGCCAAAAATTTCTAAAAAAAAGATTGAAAATGGTTTACTCATCAAATTTTTTCAGGCACCAGGAAGGACTGAATTGTTCCCCGGCCATAAATGTGATCCGCCGTTGATTGGCCCCATTGGAATTCATGGCATAGATGGCCGACCGGCCATGGCGATTGGAACTGAAAAGTATCATCCGGCCATCAGGGGAGAAATCCGGGGATTCATTGTTTCCTAACGCGGTGAGCCGTTGGGGTTCACCTCCGGCCGGTGAAATGGTAAATATATGAAATTGCCCCCCCATCTGGCCGGCATAAGCGATCAGGTTACCCTTGGGGGACCAGACCGGACCCACGTTATAACGGCCCTGAAACGTCAGGCGCCGGACTTCCTGGGAACCGATAGTTAACAGATAAATCTGAGGACTTCCGGAGCGGTTGGAAACGAAGGCCAATTGTTTTCCATCCGGGGAAAAGCTCGGTGAAACATCAATCCCCCAGCTTTTGGTCAATTTCTGGATGGCGGCCCCGCTGCGGTTCAACTGTATGATTTCAGAATTGCCCTGATGGTTCAAGGCAACGGCCAGGGATTCCCCATCCGGGGACCAGGCCGGGGTAATATTGACCCCTGGCCGACTGGAGATCCTGGTGGATTGCATTCCAGGGAGATGAAGCAGATAGACGGCCGGTCCCCCGTCTTTGTAAGAGGTATAGGCGATCTCATTCCCCCGCGGGGACCAACGAGGCGTCAGCGTAATGGAGTTGAATCGGGTTAATCGCTGGGAGTTGCTGCCATCAAATTCGGCCGAATAGATGTCTTTTTTCCCGTTAGTAGTGGAAATAAAAGCAATCCTGGTTTGGAATAATCCCCGTTCTCCGGTCAGGAGAAAAAGGATCTCTTCGGCAAAACGATGGATCGGCTTCTTAAATTCCCGGTTGGAGGTAGTGTATTCTCTTCCCAATAACTGGCGGCCCTTAAGAAGGTCGTACAAGCGCAATTCCAGACGGAGTTGGGTTCCTTCCACCCGATAAGATCCTTTGACCAAGAGGTCAGCACCGGTTAAAGTCCAGGCCTTAAAGTCTATGGATTCTTGCTCGTCGGGATTTCCCAAAAACCCTCTCGGATCTAATAGTTGAAAATATCCTGTAAAATCAAGATCGTGTATCAGAAGGGCGGCTGCACTACTGCCTATCGAGGGCTCCTGAGCCCCCGGATTTTTAAAATCCGGGATCACGATCGGGATCTTTTTCATGGCCGGGGAATCGATGTCGAGATAAACCAGGGCATAAAGAAAAGAAGGGGTGGCCCAGGTAACCAGCAGGATCAGGGCCAACAGGCCAACCATCCGGTAATTTTTTGAAGTCCGTTTGATCATTTAATTTCCAGACAGCTCTTTGGAATGAAAGGTTAAAATCACCTCATAACTATTTTTAGGATACCCGGCCGGAATAGGCGGTAGGGGATCGGATTTTTTTAAGGTGCGCAGGACTTCCTGGTCGAAGGCCTCTATACCTGATTTTCGCTCGAAACGGAAGTCCTCGATTCGACCGGTTCGACCGATTCGAACCATGAGCTCGGCCGAGATATCGTTTCTTTTTAACAGTCCTTCGGGCAAGCCCCAGTTATTTTTAATGCGACTCCGCAAGGCGGCATGAAACAGTTGGAATTGAATGCCCAACCCATCCTGGCCTCCTGGAACGGAAGAGGAGATCGTCCCGGGTCCGCCGAGACCTGTCCCCGGCCCGGTCTGGGCCGAGCCTTTTTTATTTTCCAAACGCGTCAAGGCCTTATCCAATGACTGTTCCGCTTTAACCTTTTTTTCCAAACCTCTCAAGGCATTTTCCAGGGATTTCTCCTGTTGCGCCTTTTTTTCCAACTGGCTCATAGCGTTTTCCAGAGACTTCTCCTGCTGGACCTTTTTTTTTAATTGTTCCAGTGCCTTTTCCAAGGTCTTGGAACGTTCTTCCTTGAGGTCCGGTTCTTGTTTTAAAACCGGCTTGGGCAAAGGGATGGGTTTGGGGGCCACAGGCGGGGAAGGGGTGGCCGTGGGTTCTTCTGCTTTCGCCTGGCCTGCCGGTCCTCCTCCAGGAGGAGCAACCAGGTTAACGGTATAGGTTGGCTCTAAATTTCTTCGCACGCCCCCCCTGGGAAAAACATTCAGGAAGAGGGCCAGGACCAGAAGATGGACGCCAAGGGAAATGAAGACCATCTTCATCCACTGCCCTTCTCTCGAAGGCCCTTTCCAGGAAGAAAACTCGGAGAAGGTCATTTTTTTTCTTCCCCAGGTTCAGTGACCATGCCCAATTTTTCTACACCGGCATTTTTAATATCGCTCATGATCCGGACTACAAAACCATAGGGGAGACTTCGGTCGGCCCTCAAGAAAACCTCTCCTTCTTTTTTGTTTTGGTAAAGGATCTTTAGTTTTTCCTGGAGTTCCTCCCGGCTGACCCGGTATTCATTAATGTAGATTTCCTGTTTTTTATTCAGGGTAATTACCAGACGTTCTTCCTGGGATTGGATCGGTTTGGATTGGGTTTGAGGGAGCTGTACATCCGTACCCTGCATCATCATCGGGGCAGCCACCATAAAAATGATCAGGAGGACCAGCATGACATCCACCAAAGGTGTCACATTGATCTCCGACATTAATTTTCTGTCACCGCCGCCGACATCCATAGAGAAAACCCCTTACTTCTTATACCCGGCCTTTTTAAAAAGATCCCGCTCGATAATATTCAGAAAGTCAGAAGAAAAATTATTCATCTCCGATTCCAGAACCCGGACCTGATTGGAAAAGTAGTTATACCCGATAACCGCTGGAATGGCGGCTGCCAAACCGGTGGCGGTGGCGATCAAGGCCTCGGAGATCCCTGGAGCGACTACGGCCAGATTGGCCCCTCCCCGAAGACCGATACTATGAAATGAATTCATGATGCCCCAAACGGTACCGAAGAGCCCTATAAAAGGAGCGGTATTGCCCGTGGTGGCCAGAAAGGTCAGGGCATAACCCAGATGCGTGACTTGGGAATTCATGGCCGCCCTAAGGGCCCGGGGAATATTTTCAAAACGAACCAGGTTGGTAGATAAGATGTCCGTTGATTCCCTTTGGGCGTTCTCCTCGGATTCTTGTTGCATTTTGTAGAGCCTTCCCAACTCCTGATAGCCGACCCGAAAAACCTCGGCTACCGGGCTGTAACGAAGGTTTTTTGATTCACTATAAGCCACGGCCAGGCTTTTACTTTTCCAGAATATCTCCTGAAAGAGATTGGTTTCCTTTCGCGCCCTGTGGATGATCCGGTATTTCATAAAAATAATGGCCCAGGAAAGGATGGAAAAGGCCAATAGCAAAAAAAGGACCAGTTTCACCATGGCCCCGGCGTTTAAAACCATGGAAAAGATTTCATTTTGATTAATAATGGAAAGCATGGGTTTCACTTTCTTGAGGGGGGTTTTTATCCGTTCTCAGGGGGCCAAGGCATCAGAGTCCCATGAAGCCCAATATGGCGGATAAGGCCTGGCTGGCAGAAGCCTCCATGACATAATCGGATATGGTTTCCGAAAGGTGAGTCCTTTCAAGGTTGATCTCGCAAATTACCGCTCCCTGTTGTTTGGCAATAAAAGGAAGATTGCTGGCTGGGGCGACAACCGCCGACGTGCCTATCACCAACATCAAATCGCACTCCCGGGTCCTCTGAAAGGCCCGTTGGCTGGCCTCAGGGGGAATGGGTTCCCCAAAAAAGACGACGTCTGGTTTCAGGACCCCCCGGCAAGCACACCGTGGGGGGAGTTCATGCAGGCTTACGGCTTCCATGGGGAAAAGCCTTCCACAGGACAGACAGATCAGGCGTTGTCCATTACCGTGAAATTCAATAACTTCCTTACTCCCGGCCAATTGATGCAGGGCATCGATGTTTTGGGTAATAACGGCCTTTAAATGACCCCTCTCCTCTAATTTGGACAGGGCTAAATGAGCTGGATTGGGCCGGGCCTGGGCTACTATATTCCCTAATTCAACCAGCATCTTCCAAACCTTTTTGGGATTGGCCAAAAAGGCTTCGATATGTGCAAATTCCATAGGATCATATCGATCCCAGAGCCCCTGACTCCCCCTGAAGGCCGGGATGCCGCTATCGACCGAGATTCCCGCCCCGGTTAAGGCTATTGCTTTTTGAGCATTCCGGAGTTTGTCTGCTATTTCCCGGGCAATTACAGAAATGATATCCGCTCTCCTTTTAGTATTATTCTTCCGCTATTTCTTCCTCTTCTTCTATCTGTTCTACCCCAACAATCTCTTTGAGGTATTCCTCATATTCTTCTGCAGTGAGTAATTCATAATAATCGGTTGTTGATGGAATGTCTATTCGGATGATCCAACCATCCTGATAGGGATCTTCGTTGATAATTTCCGGTGCATCCAGTAACTCCTGGTTAACTTCGACAATTTCCCCGCTTAAGGGAGAAAAAAGGTCAACGACTTCATTTTGGGATTCAATAGAGCCCATGGACTCGTCTTTAACCACCTCTTCACCTTCTTCGGGCAGATCGATCCCTGTTATCTCTCCAAGCTCTTCCTGGGCATAATCCGTAATCCCTATCGTGATTCGATTATCATCATCCAAGCGGGCCCAGACATGATCTTTACTGTATCTTAGTTCTTCTAAGATAACCAAAATGCCCTCCCTTTTCAAGCGCAGCCGTTTTTGTTTTTGGTTTGTTTGCCGATCTTTAAAATACTTCTTTCTCTAAACCCTGATGCTCCGGGACAACAAGGAGCATGAAAATGGATTCAAGATTCAAGGGGTTTCAACGAATCCCGCCTTGCGGAAATCGACGAACAACGGCTTCTATTTTCGTACTAAGTTTTCATGCCCGGGGCAGGCACCACGAACAATGAAAATGGTTTTCGCCGAACGCCGAACGCTTAACGCCGAACGGTATTTCCGTATTAAATGAGGTCTAATATAACCAATTAAAATTAGCAAGTTTTTTTTTAAAGGGGGCGGGTTTTTCTCTTATTTTGATAACAATAGAATATAATAGGTAAAAATACCAAAAAGGCACTAATATACTGGGTATCTGACCAGCCTCCCCCTAAAAGTCCCCCCCGGTTATCTCCACGAAAAAATTCAATGGACCAGCGACCAAGGCCGTATAAGATAAGATAAAGAAGAAAGAGCCTTCCGGGGAAACCCGGCCTTTTCCTCAAAAACCATAGAATAAAAAAAATGATCAGGGCCGCCAGGGCCTCATACAATTGCGCGGGGTGTAAAGGGATACCTGTCGGGGCCAGGGATTCGGGGTGATTAAAGATAACCGCCCAGGGACTATCCGTGGCTTTCCCAAAACAGCAACCGGCGGCAAAACACCCTATTCGGCCAAAAACCTGGCCAAGGGCAATGGAAGGGGCCACCAGATCGGCCGTCTCCCAAAAAGGGAGATTTTGTTTCCTCATCATCCAAAGGGCGACTAAGAAACTTAGAATCAAGCCCCCATAAAACACCAAACCCCCTTCCCAGACTTTGAAGAAGGCCCAGGGATGTTCAATATAATAGGGATAATTGATAACGACAAACAGGAGACGGGCCCCTATGATCGCCGAAAGAATGACATAAAAGGAAAGATCCAGGATCTTTTCTGCCGGAATCCCGGTCCGCCGGGCTTCTTTTAGGGCCAGTCCTATCCCCAGCAAAAACCCGAACGCAATAAAAAGGCCGTAAGTATGGATAGGGAAATTTCCGATTTGAAAGAGTATGGGAAACATTTTTAAGCTTTTTTCATAAAGCAAAAGACCAGGAAAAGGACTCCAGTGGTTATGGCCGAATCGGCGATATTAAAAGCCGGCCAGTGATAGCTCCCCCAGAATAAATCCAGAAAATCAATCACCGCCCGGAATCGAAGACGGTCGATCAGGTTGCCAAGGGCCCCTCCAAGAATCCCCCCCAAAGACAAAAGGATCCCGATATTTTGTTGGGGATAAGAAAAGGCAAAGATCAGGATGGCCGACATAGCCACAATAGGGAGCAGGAGCAACAGGATATCCCTCCACACAGGGGCCGATCCTCCCAGGATTCCAAAAGCCACCCCTTTGTTCTGGATATGAACCAGGTTGAAAAAGCCTGGTATGACCGGTTTGGAATAATATAAGGGGAAATGGGTAATAATATATTCCTTGGTCACTACATCCAAAAAAAGGATACCTAAAAAAGAAAGGGCCAAAGGCCAATATTTTTTTATTGCCATAGCGCTCCTTGTTGCTTATTTAATGGCCTGATAACATCGGGAGCAGATGGTCGGATGTTCCGGAAAACGGCCGACCTCTATCCGGTAATTCCAGCACCGTTCACATTTCTCCCCCAGGGCCTTTTCGATCTGGATGATCAGACCCGGAAATTCCGGGCTGGAGAACCCTTCCGAAGGCCCCGTCTCTGAGGTGATTTCCACCTGGGAAACAATAAAAAAGGTCGGTAAAAATCCGACATAGGACTTAATGGCATTCATCAGGGAATCCGGAAGGTGGAGGATCACTCGGGCATCAAGGGGATGGCCGATGAGCTGGGAACGACGGGCTTGCTCCAGGGCCTTGGTCACCTCTGTCCGCAGCTCCAGGAGGAGCTTCCAGCGTTGATCCAATTCCTCATCGAATAAGGGGGGATCGAAACTCGGGAATTGGGTCAGGTGGACGCTTTCGGCCTCTTTATCGGCGGCCGCCAGGCAAGACCAGACCTCCTCGGCGGTAAAAGATAATATAGGGGCCATGAGACGAACCAAGGCCTTCAGGATGATCAGCAGGGCTGTCTGGGCCGACCGGCGTTCCCTGGCTTTGGGAGCCGAGGTATACAGGCGGTCTTTGAGGATGTCTAAATAAAAGGCACTCAGTTCATTGGTACAGAATTGATAAAGGGTATGATAGACCACATGGAATTCATAGTTTTCATAGGCCTTTTTGACACGGGTGATCACCTTCTGTAATTGAAGCAAGGCCCAGCGATCCAATTCTTCCAATTCTTTTATGGTGATCTGGTCCCGGGAAGACTGAAAATCGGAAATATTTCCCAAAAGGAACCGGCAGGTATTGCGGATACGGCGATAGGCCTCAGTCAATTGCTGGAGGATATTCTGAGAAATGCGGATGTCGTCCCGATAATCCTCACCCGAGACCCAAAGGCGCAATATTTCGGCCCCCCATTTTTTAATGACCTCTTCCGGATAAATGACATTTCCCAAAGACTTGGACATCTTCTTGCCTTGACCGTCCACGACAAAACCATGGGTCAATACGGCCTCATAAGGGGCCTCCCCCCGGGTCCCGACAGCCGCTAAGAGGGAACTGTGGAACCAGCCTCGATGTTGATCGCTTCCCTCGAGATACAGATCGGCCGGGGCCCCCAGATAAGGGCGGGCCTCCAAAACGCCGGCAAAACTAACCCCCGAATCGAACCAGACGTCCAGGATGTCCGTTTCTTTTTTAAAACGGTTCCCTTGACAATGGGGACAAATGGTTCCGGGAGGCACTAATTCTTCCTCCGGAAGGGAAAACCAGATATCCGCTCCCTGGTCCAAAATCAGACCCTCCAGATGATTGAGGATCTCACCCGTAATGATCCAGTTGTTACAATTCAGGCAATAAAAGGCCGGAATAGGGACCCCCCAGGACCGCTGGCGGGAAAGACACCAGTCCGGTCGATTCTCCATCATACCCCGAATGCGGTCCCGTCCCCAGGCCGGCATCCAGGTCACGCGCTCGATTTCGGCCAGGGCCTTTTCCCGTAAGGAATTGGCCTCCATGGAGATAAACCATTGCTCGGTGGCCCGGAAGATAACCGGTTTTTTGCACCGCCAGCAATGGGGATAGCTATGCTCGATGGTTTCCTCCCCTTTCAGGGCCTCTACTTCGCGCAGTTTATTTTTGACCGAATCATTGGCCTCAAAGACAAACTGGCCGGCAAAAAATTCGACTTCGGGAAGGAATTTTCCCCCATCATCCAGCGGAGAATAGATATCCAGATGATAGCGTAATCCACTCTCATAATCCTCCTGACCGTGGCCGGGAGCGGTATGAACAATCCCGGTACCGTCCTCTAAGGTCACATAGGGGGCCAGGATCATAACCGACTCCCGCGCATAAAGAGGGTGCCGGGATTTTTTGCCCTCCAGGAATCCGGGGTCCAGGTGGGTTAGAACTACCGGATTTTTCCAGGAGAGCCTCTGGCCGACCTTTTCTAAGAGCCCTTTGGCCAGGATAAAGACCTCGTCCTTTTCCTGAACGGCCACATACTCATAATCGGGATGAAAGGCCAGGGCCAGGTTGGCCGGAATGGTCCAGGGTGTAGTGGTCCAGATGAGGACCGAGACTTTTTTACCTTTCAGGACCGGATATTCTTCGGACAGATCCGTGATCAAAGGAAAGGCCACAAAAATAGAGGGGGAGCTATGAGGCTCGTATTCCACTTCCGCCTCGGCCAGGGCCGTCTTGCAGGAGGTACACCAGTAGATGGGTTTTTTGCTTTTATAAACGCTGCCCTGCAAAGCGAATCGTCCGAACTCCCGGACAATGACCGCCTCATAGGCATAATTCATAGTCAGATAAGGATTATCCCATTCGCCGAAAACCCCCAGTCTTTTAAATTCTTCCCGCTGGATATTAATGTATCTTTCGGCATAGGCCCGGCAGCGCTGCCGGATTTCGGTCTGGCTCAGGGTCTTTCTTTTTGATCCCAGTTCTTTGTCGACCTGGTGTTCAATGGGCAGCCCGTGGCAGTCCCATCCCGGCACATAAGGGGCATCATATCCCGACATCTGTTTGGACTTGATGATGATATCTTTTAAGATCTTATTGAAGGCTGTGCCCATGTGGATATTCCCATTGGCATAGGGCGGGCCGTCATGGAGGATGAATTTTTTCCGGCCTTCCGACGATTCCCGTATTTTTTGATATAATTGTTCCCCATTCCATTTTTTCAGCCATTCCGGTTCTTTTTGGGCCAGGTTGGCTTTCATGGGAAAATCGGTTTTGGGCAGATTCAAGGTCTGTTTGTATTCCATAGGTCCTCCATCAAAAATTTACTCTTTTTCCCTTATCATAAGAGGGGGATATGTCAAGGAGAAATCGGACCTTGCCCCTCTTCACTTTCAGATAACTACTGAAGAGACTTCACTTTTTGAAGGTCAGTTCCAGGGCCAATGCCGGGCCAGAAATTCCAAACTCTGACGGACCCAATCCTCCTGATGAGGTTCGAGGGTGATAAGGGGTTGAAGACCCCCTTCTTTAAGGGAGGCAAAGAACCCTTGAAAATCGATGGACCCTTGACCCAGGGCCAAATGGTCATCCAGGCGGCCATGATTATCGTGAAGATGGAGCATGCCTAAGAAAGGCCCGAGTTGGCCAATCCAGTCTTTTAAGTCCGTTTGGCTGTATAAACGATGGTGCCCCACATCTAAGCAAAAGCGGACCAGTGGAGAGGAAAGGGCCTGAAAAAAGGCCGTCAGGGTCCCGGTGTCTTTTTCAAAGACATTTTCCACCATCAGGGGGGTCCTGGTTTTTTCGAGTTGAGGAAGCAATCGGAAAAAGGATTCGCAGATATTTTTTAGCCATCTTTCCTGATCGTCCCGGTAATGACGGGCTTCATAGGCGGCATGGCAGACGACCCAACGGGGTTTATATAAAGTAATCAATTCCAGCACCTGCTCCATCCGTTCCAGAGAAACCTTGCGAATCTTCGAATCGATGGCCCCTAAAGAAAGGTCCAGAAACGGGGCATGAAAAGAACACCGAAGTCCGGCCTTGAATAATTCCTGGGCCACCCTTTTGAAATCCTCAATTGGAACGGTATCTAAGACATTGGAATCCAGACCGATCTCCGGCTGGATTTGATCAGAAAGGATCAAGGGCAGATATTGATCCCTGAGCATGAAAAAAGGGACCGCTACATGGACGTTGGAAAAAAGTGGACTCATCATTTTAATAGGACTTTCTTGAGGTTCGCTCCTGTTTAGTTTGAAAATAGGATTCCAGGGTTTTAATTCCAAGCCTTTCACTTGAATCCTTGGCCCCTGGACCCCTTGAATCCTTTTTCATGCTTCGGAGTGCCCCCTTGTGGCATGGAGGGTTTAATTAATCATTGGTTAACACAGCTTCTCCAAATGGGCCAGCGAAAAATACATCTGACGAACCTGTCAAAATAAAAAAGGCAAGCCTTCCGGCTTGCCTTTTTTTGTTCATTTTTGAAAAGGAACTACCGGCCTTTTTCCGCGATCCGTAAACGCAATATGGCCCTCTTCAAGGCCATTTCGGCCCGTGTATAATCAATAGCCTCAGACTTGGCCTGGGCCAGACGTTTTTCGGCCCGCTCTTTAGCTCGCTTGGCCCGATCAATATCGATCTCACGGGCTTTCTCGGCGGCCTCGGCCAGGATGGTTACTTTGTTGTTGGAGACTTCACTGAATCCGCCGGTAACCACCATATATTCCAACTTGTTGTCTTTCCGGTAGCGCAATTCTCCGGTTTGCAGAGTGGTCAGAAAGGGGATGTGGTTAGGCAGGATGCCGAATTCTCCGAAAGCACCGATAGCCATAACAATATCCACCGTTTCACTGGCCACTAATCGATCCGGGGTAACCACTTCTAACTCAAGTTTTTCAGCCATAGTTATTTTCCGTCTCTTGCTGTTTTATCAGGCCGCGGCCAATATCTTGGCGTTTTCCACAGCCTCATCGATCCCGCCGACCATATAGAAAGCCTGTTCCGGCAGGTCGTCATGTTTGCCCTCGATAATCTCCTTAAAACCACGGATGGTTTCTTCAACCTTAACAAACTTACCTTCTTTTCCGGTAAATTCAGCCGCTACAAAGAACGGCTGGGACAGGAAACGCTGTATCCGGCGGGCCCGGCCGACCACCAGTTTATCCTCGTCGGAAAGTTCGTCCATCCCCAGGATGGCTATGATGTCTTGCAGATCCTTATATTTCTGCAGGATCTGCTGAACGTTCCGGGCTACATAATAATGTTCCTGGCCGACAACATTGGGATCCAGGATACGGGAGGTGGAATCCAGGGGGTCCACCGCCGGATAGATACCCAGTTCGGCGATCTGACGGGAAAGCACCACGGTCCCATCCAGGTGGGCAAAGGTCGTTGCCGGTGCCGGGTCGGTCAAGTCGTCGGCAGGCACGTAAACGCACTGAACCGAGGTGATCGAACCTTTGGTAGTGGAGGTAATCCGTTCCTGGAGTTCGCCTAAGTCCGTACCGAGGGTCGGTTGATAACCCACGGCTGAAGGGATGCGGCCTAACAGGGCCGAAACCTCGGAACCGGCCTGGGTGAAACGGAATATATTATCCACAAAAAGGAGCACATCCTGACCTTCCTCATCCCGGTAGTATTCGGCCACCGACAAGGCAGTCAAGGCGATGCGGGCCCTGGCCCCGGGGGGTTCGGTCATCTGACCATAAATCAAGGCCGCTTTCGGCAAAACCCCGGAGTTTTTCATTTCCAGATAGAGGTCGTTCCCTTCACGGGTCCGCTCCCCCACACCGGCAAAAACCGAGATCCCGCCGTGATGCATGGCGATATTGTGGACCATCTCCATCATAACGACGGTCTTGCCCACGCCGGCACCACCGAACATCCCCATCTTGCCTCCTCTGGGGAAGGGGACCAGGAGGTCGATAACCTTCAAGCCGGTCTCCAGGACCTTGACCGAGGTATCTTGTTCCACAAAAGTAGGGGCCGGCCGGTGAATGGGATAATATTTATCGGCCTTAACCGGTCCCAAGCCGTCCACCGGGTCACCAATTACATTCAAAACCCGGCCTAAACCGGGAGCACCTACCGGCACGAGAATCCCCTGACCAGTATCCCGACCGGCCATGCCTCGGACCAGACCATCGGTAGTATCCATGGAAATACAACGGACCACGTTATTTCCCAGGTGTTGAGCCGCCTCGACCACTAAATTCTCCTGACGATCATCAATAGCCGGATTGGTAATACGAATGGCATTGAGGATATTGGGTAATTTCCCTTCCGGGAATTCCAAATCCACAACCGGTCCGATTACCTGTACGATCTTTCCAATGCTTCCTTCGGTTTTTCCGGTTTCCATCTTATTTATGAACCTCCTCCTGATCCGATCGAGTCGGAAATAAATAAATTAATATCTTGAATTAAATCATGACTCGTAATTAGAAATCGTGCTTTCTATCAACCGCGTCTTATTTTTTTAAGGCCTCAGCCCCGCCGACAATATCCATCAACTCTTTAGTAATAGCGCTTTGGCGGGCCTTGTTGTAAATTAAAGTCAGGCTGTTAATCAATTCCTTGCAATTGCGGGTAGCGTTATCCATAGCGGTCATTCGGGCGGCCTGTTCGCTGGCCGCATTTTCCAGCATGCCCCGGTAGATTTGAACATTGACATAACGGGGCAACAGTTCTTGAAAGATCCCCGCTACCGATGGTTCATAAAGATATTCCAGACCTTGGGCCGTCTCCCCTTCCTGTTGCATGGGGGCTATGGGCAGCAGGCGAAGCAATTTGGGCCTTTGAACGCCCATATTAATGAATTCGCCGTAGAGGATATAAACCTCATCCGATCCGCCCATCAGGAAATTTTCAATGACATCCCGGCCGATACCGGCAGCCACTATCATATCAAAGGAACTAAAAATTTCTACATACTGGGAGCGGATACTATATTTTCTTCGTCTATAATATTCGGTCCCTTTTTTACCAACTGAGACCAGGGATAGTTCTATCTGTTCCTGGGTCCGGGCCTTAATAAACTTTTCCCCGGCATTAATCAGATTGACATTGAAGCTTCCGCAAAGACCCCGGTCGGCCGTGAGCGAAATCAATTCCACTTTTTTCACCGGCCTCTGGGTCATCAAAGGAAAGGATTCGGGATCAATCCGGGAAGAGAGGTTATTAATGACCTCTAAGAATTTCCCGGCATAGGGACGGAAATTTTCCATCCGGATCTGGGCACCCCGCAGTTTGGCCGCGGCTACCATGTTCATGGCCTTGGTAATCTGTTGGGTCTTTTTTACGCCCCCGATTTTTCTTCTTATATCTTGCAGTGTCGCCATGCTTCTGACTCTCTATTTATTTATTCGCAGTTTGCTTTGAGCTTTGAGCTTTGAGCTTTGAGCGAATGGCAATTTATTTACTTTGTGCCTGGAACTGGCTTTTAAATTCCCCAATGGCCTTCTTCATCCGTTCTTCCAAATCCTTGCTGATTTCTTTTTTCTCTTTGATTTCAGAAAGGATATCCTGATGCTTGGATTCCATATGGGCAATCATTTGGGGCTCAAACTCTTTCAGCACTTCGACAGAGAGATCATCCAAAAACCCCCGGGCCCCGGCAAAGAGGCTGGTAATCATCTTTTCCATGGGCATGGGCTGGTACTGGGGCTGCTTCAGGATCTCCACCAGCCGGACCCCCCGGTTCAACTGGGCCTGAGTGGACTTATCGAGTTCACTTCCGAACTGGGCAAAGGCGGCCAGTTCCCGGTATTGGGCCAGATCCAGCCTGAGACTTCCGGCCACCTGTTTCATGGCCTTGACCTGGGCATTACCACCGACCCGGGAGACTGAAAGCCCCACGTTGATGGCCGGACGGACCCCTGAGAAAAACAGACTCGGTTCCAGATAAACCTGGCCATCGGTGATGGAAATAACGTTGGTCGGGATGTAGGCCGAGACATCCCCGGCCTGGGTCTCAATGATCGGCAAGGCCGTCAGACTGCCGCCGCCCAGGTCTTCCCGCACCTTGGCCGCCCGTTCGAGCAGACGGGAATGGTTATAAAAGATGTCGCCCGGGAAGGCCTCCCGTCCCGGAGGACGACGAAGGAGCAAGGAAAGCTGCCGGTAAGCCACGGCCTGTTTGGAAAGATCGTCATAGATCACCAGGGCATGACGGCCCGTATCCCGGAAATATTCTCCCATGGTGCAGCCGGCAAAGGCCGCAACATACTGCATGGGGGCCGGGTCGCTGGCACAGGCGGCTACCACCACGGTCTTTTCCAGGACCCCGTTGCGCCGCAAGGCTTCAACGACCTGGGCAACAGTAGATTTCTTCTGCCCGATGGCCACATAAATACAAAAAATATCCGAATCTTTTTGATTGATGATGGCATCTACACACAAGGCGGTTTTACCGATCTGCCGGTCGCCGATGATCAACTCCCGCTGGCCACGGCCGATGGGCGTCATGGCATCAATAGCCTTATACCCGGTATACATGGGTTCTTTCACCGGCTGGCGTTCGATAACCCCGGGGGCCTTTAGTTCAATCTTCCGGAATTCTTTAGCATTAAGCGGGCCCAAACCGTCAATGGGTTGCCCCACGGCATCGATGACCCGGCCCAGGATAGCCTCCCCCACCGGGACTTCGGCAATACGTCCGGTTCGTTTAACCACATCCCCTTCCTTGATATGGAAGTCTTCCCCCAGGACGGCACATCCGACATTGTCTTCTTCCAAGTTCAAGGCAATACCGAAAATACCTCCGGGAAATTCCAGGAGCTCCATGGCCATGGTCTTTTCCACGCCGTATACCCGGGCGATACCATCCCCGACGGAGAGGACCGTCCCGGTCTCGCTAAGCTCTACTTTTTTATCAAAATCTTGAATCTGCTGTCTTATAACTTGACTGATTTCTTCGGCTCTGATTTCCATCTTAGATACCCTCACCCCTTCTTAAGGATTCTTTTAAACTCTTAAGTTGAGTTCGTAAACTTCCATCCAAGGTCAAATCCCCTACCTGGGCGATAATCCCGCCTATGATGGAAGGATCTTGATTGACCGTAACGATAACTTCTTTTTGAACAACCTCTTTCAAGGCCGCCTGAATTCTTTTAATGATATCCTCACTGAGCTGGACCGCTGTGGTGACCATGGCCCTTTTAATATTGGAGAGTTCATCGGTCAACTGCGCATAGAATAGACTAATATCCTCCACATACCGGATCCGACCCTTGGTTAATAGAAGCTGAATAAAATTATTAATGGTTTGGGAGAACCCGGTCTTGTTAAGAATCGCTTTCAGGAGATTGCTCCGACTGGTAAAATCATAAATCGGGCTCTGGAGGACATAGCGGGCCTGGGTTTCTCTCTTTAGCAAATCACTAAAGGCTTTTAGCTCTTCCCCGTACTTAAGATAGTTCCCGTCTTCTTTTCCCAAGGAGAGGAGAGCCCTGGCATATCTTCGGGAAACAGTAAAATTTCTCACTTAATGGGTCACCACCTTTGCTAAGTATTCACCGATCAGGACTTTTTGATCGTTCTCGGTGATATTCTTTTTCAATATATCTTCGGCCATCTGGACGGCCATCTCGGCCAGTTCTTGCCTCAATGAGAGGTTGGCCTTCTGGATTTCCTGTTGGATGGTTATTTGGGTCTGTTCGACGATACGGGAAGCCACTTTTTGGGCATTTTCAACAATTTTTCGTTGTTCCTTTTCCCCTTCGGCCTTAAATTCGGCCAGGATGGCCTCTCTTTCCCCTTTAATATTGGCAATCCTCTTTTCCAGGGCCTGATATTCCTTTTTGGCCTCCTCTTTTTTGGTCTCTAACTCCTGCAATTCCCTTTCAATGGAATCACGGCGGCTGGCCAATCCTTGTTTCAGGGGTTTTCGAAGCAGTATAAAGAGGACCACAAAAAAGATGATAAAATTAATCGAGCGGTACAAGAGGTCCAACAGTCTGGCTGTTGTTTCACCGCCGTGGGCCGCTGCCGCCCCGTGCCCAGTCGCCCCTTCCCCTCCGGAAGAGGCATAAACCAGCCCCCCATAGAGAAAGATGAGGGCGATTAGGGGAAGATGGATTTTCAGGAAGTTGAAGAGATTACGCAAACAAGAAGTTGAAGAAAAAGAAAAAAATCTGGGCATTTACATCGTCCTCCCTAAGATCTTCTGGGCTATTTCCTGGGAGAAGTTGGCTACTTCGCCGGAAAGCTTTTTGCGGGCCTCCTCTACTTGTTGGGCAACTTTTTGCCGGTTTAGGGAAAGTTCGGCTTCCGCCTTCAGGTTGGCTTCCTGAAAAAGTTTTTTTTCTGCTTCCTGGCCCTGTAATTTAAAAATATTTTTTTGTTCGAAGCCTGCTTTCCGGGCCTGCTGCAACTGGTTCTGATAATCCTCCTCCTTTTGTATCCTGTCCGTTTGGGCCTTTTTGGCCTCCTCTTCTAACAGGCCGACCTTGTCGGCCCTCTGTTTCAATATGTTACGGATAGGTCGGTAGAGGAGGGCATTCAATATGAGCATTAACAAAAGGAAATTGACAATTTGGAAAATAAGGGATTGATCTATATTAATCATCTTTTTTACCCTTCCTGCAAGTTGAGAAAGATTAATCTGGAAGCAATAAAAGAAGTGTTTACGATATTAATGATTTTTTTCACACAACTTAAACAGAGCCTTCTTATCGTATTTTTTATCCCATGTCAAAGGTTTTTTGAAAAAAATATAGCTTTTTTGGATTCGGAGAGAGCCCTTCTCTGGGAATCTCATAAAAAGTCGTCATTCCCGTGCAGGCGAGAACCCAGGTCACCTAAAAACCAAATAAAACCAGTTGATTTAACCTTTTGAAAAGATTTAAATTAAGGGTAAAATAATGATCCAGAATAAAATTCAAATCGACGAAAAGGACTTCGAATTCATCAAGAAGGCCTACAAGACCCTTTCCTATAAAAGTCTCAGTCATTATATGCAGGAGGCGATTCGGGCCAGGGTGCGGGAAGATCGGAAAAAGTGGAAGGCCCTCCAACGATCGCTGGCCATGGAACAGATCGGCCGCGGGTCCTATGAAAACCACTTTGAAAGCCTATTGCCATAATCTTTGACCCCAGGCCGGGGCTTAATCGCCTTCGGCCTGGGGTGTGATTGATCAGATCAAAGAGGGAGCCTTGCGCCTTACTCCTTGAACCTTATTTCTTATGTTCGTACCAGCCGGCCCCGGTCTTGCGGCCCAGGCGATTGGCCCGGACCATGGTTTTATGCAGGTTCGGAACCGCCCATTTGCTCTCTTTATTCAGTTCCTGATAAAAATAATCGGCTACGTTTTTGCAGATATCCAGACCGGTCAGGTCCATCAACTCAAAAGGACCCATGGGATAGTTGAGCCCCAGTTTGACCGCCTTATCGACATCCTCCGGGGTGGCAATGCCTTCTTCAACGATCTTAACGGCCTCGATCATGTGGGGGATCATGATCCGGTTGACCACGAACCCCGGGGAATCCTTTTTGACCTCAATCGTCTCTTTGCCCATCTTTTTGGCTAAATCGGCAGTAACTTGAACGGTTTCATCGCTGGTTTGATAGGCCCGGATGATCTCGACCAGACGCATTAAGGGCACGGGGATGAAAAAGTGCATACCCACTACCTTGTCCGGCCGCTGGGTGGCAACGGCGATCTCGGTAATCGACATGGAAGAGGTATTGGTGGCCAGGATGGTCTCCGGTTTGCAAATCCCGTCCAGTTCCTTAAAAACCGCTTTCTTTAAATTTAGGTCTTCCAGGACCGCCTCGATGACCAGATCCACATCCTTGAGGTCGGCCATGCTGGTGGTCCCTTTGATCCGGCCCAGGATTTCATTCTTCTGGTCTTCGGTCATCTTGCCCTTTTCCACGCTCTTGCTCAAGAAACGGGTAATGTTTTTAACACCGTTTTCTACAAACCGGTCTTCCACATCCCGCATCACCACAGAACAGCCTATCTGGGCGGCTACCTGAGCGATCCCATTGCCCATGGTGCCGGCGCCAACGACGCCAATTTTTTTTATCTCCATTGTAAACCTCCTTTTATAATTTTGGACAGAGACTACACCATCCCTCCCTTTTTTGTCAATCGGGATTAGAGCCTCGCCCCTTTTTGGTCAGGGTTAATCCCTTGACAGTCTTCAGAAAAATGGCTATTTATTAATGGGTGGTGTTAAAGAATCGAAATTTGAAATAGGGGCGGCCATGGGTGCAATGCAACCTCAAGAACAATCCTTCAGTAATCCGGTCGATTTTTTTTCAGACCCTGTCCAATCTTTAACCGAAAAAGGAGACCTTTTTGAGAAAGGATGCCCTCCACCGCTCTGGTTGGCCCTCTGGCTGGAATCATTTCTGATGGCCGGAGGGGGATGGCTGAAAAAAGAATGGCCCCGATTGTCCCCGGAGGCCCAGAGGGTTTTGGGGATTGAGATCCTTAAATGCTATTTGTACCAGCCCCTGTTTCTCCGGCTTTCCAGCGAAGGAAGACCAGCAACCCCTGGATCAAAATTTATTTTAAAAAGACAAGGACAACTTCTCCAGGTTGAGATCGGAAGCGGACCGGCCCGGAAAATTCAATTCTGTTATCCCCTGGCCCATTCCCGGCTCTGGATGGATTTGTTGACGGTATTTGAAGAGGAATTATTTTCTTTCCGAGAAATATTTAAAAACCTCGAACCGGGATTGCGTATGGCTTCCTCTTCCCGTCTGGAAGCAATTCGGCAGCGGGCCGAAACCCTCCATTCCTTTTTCTTGAAATGGCAAGGCCCGTCTGTTTTTCGATCGTTGAAATCCGATGAGACGACCGATCAGAATATTGTTCCGCCCTCCGCTCCAAAACCCAAAAAAAAGGGAAAAGGTAAAAGTGTCCCCGATCAGATGAAAATGTTTTAGTTAAGGAGCCCCTTCATGAAAATCCAGGATAACCTCCATGCCTTTATTTGGCGCAATCCCCAGGCCAATGACTGTAACACCTATCTGATCAAAGGGTCTAAGACGATCCTTATTGACCCAGGCCACCTCCATCTTTTTGATCATGTCCGGGTTGGGCTTATGGACCTCAACCTGACCCCGGAACAAATCGACCTGGTCATTATCACCCACGGTCATCCGGATCATCTGGAGGCCGCCGCCCTTTTTAAGAAACCGACCTTAATCACCATGAGCCTGACCGAATACGAATTTGTCAAAGATTGGACCGGCCGTCAAGTCTGGGACCAGGGCAACGGATTTGAACCGGACTTCTTTCTCCAGGAGGGAGGGCTGACCATAGGGGACCAGACCTTTCAGGTTCTGGCCACACCCGGGCATTCTCCCGGCTCTATCTGTCTTTATTGGCCTGAACACAAGGCCTTATTTACCGGGGACCTTATTTTCAATCAGGGAATAGGGCGGACCGATCTACCCGGGGGTGATGGGGGACTTCTCAAGGAGAGTATCAAGCGGATAGCCAATTTGGATAGTGAATGGGTATTAAGCGGTCATGGCGAGGTGATCAAGGGCAAGAAGGCCGTGGAGGAAAATTTCCGGATGATTGAAAGCTATTGGTTTAATTATCTGTGATGATTTGGCAAGAGATCTCCAAGGGATCATGGCCCATGAATTGAGCAAATCCCGCCTTAAAGCCCGGCGATTTTATCCCTGCAGGCTTGAATTTCCTGTTCATAAAAATGCTTCCAGGACGGATCAGGGTCCAGGTTGGGAACAACGGCTGATCCGTTGATGCCTTGGACCGACAGTCGTTTTTTGAGAACATTCGCAAAATAGTCCTTTTGTTGCTCCACCTGTTGGGTGAATGATGCGAGGACCTCCCGGTAAGGTTCTGACGGCAGGGCGAGCAGGATTTTGATTAATTCAAATCGTTTCTCATTATTCCCTTCAGGATTCAGTCCTTCGACTAATTCTTTTTTTAACATTTTTTTCCATCCCGAAATGGGCTCTTTTTCCAGAAGTTCGGTTTTAACCCGTCTGATATCTGCCAGGTCGTCCAGGAATTTCTGGATCCAACCCCGGGCCTTTTTCAACCATTCCTGACAGCGGATTTCTTCTTTTTCTTCCGAGCTCATGGTCAGGTTCTTGGTCTTTTCCATGATCAGGTCCAGGGTGCTTTTGATCTCTCCCATTATGTCCCTCAAAAGAATGACGTTACACATACTATTGGCCTTAAGCTTTTTCTCGTCACCCGTCACTCGTCACTTGCTACTTAGGCATGTCCGACGGCATCAGAAAGCAAGCTCAAGTCAATGCCGATGGACTTAGCGGACTGTTCCCAGCGTTTTTCCACCGGAGTCTTAAAAAGGATGGTTTCGTTCACCGGACAGGTCAGCCAGGCATTGGCCATGATTTCGGCTTCCAACTGCCCGGGCCCCCAGCCGGCGCAACCCAGGGCGAGGACAAAGGTTTCCGGTCCTTTCCCTCGGGCCAGGGATTCCAGGATGTCTCTGGAGTTACTTAAGGCCAGCGAGGGGGTCACGGGATGAAGGCCTTCCCATTCAAAAGGCGGCCCATGGAGTACGAAGATCTGCCCCTTATGGACCGGTCCCCCTACATAAACGGGTTTGGTGTCCCTGTCGGAGATGGAATCAAGACCCAGCTCCTGAAAGACCGTCCCGCAGGTCAAATCCGGTAAGACCCGGTTGATCACCAACCCCAAGGCCCCTTCCAGGGTATGTTCGCAGATACAGGTCACGGTCTGAGAAAAATTGGGATCCGACAGGCTGGGCATGGCAATAAGAAAATGGCCTTTAAGGGATGTCCCGGTCTCCTTTTTCCAACTCATAAAGCCTCCGGCAGATATTTTAGGTATTTTATGGGTTGTCCGGACGATTGTCAAGAATTGCCTTAAGAAGATGAGTAAATGATAAGAGGTGTTGTTAAGAGCTTGACCCGCTGAAAAGGATTTGGTAATTTTAAGGTATGGGCGGACGATTTGGGAAATACGGTGATACCAAGCGGAAAAAAATTCTCCGCAAGGGCCGAT